>CAYYSM010000239.1:0-4379 GCA_964474225.1 uncultured Hyphomicrobiaceae bacterium | reverse complement strand
TCGAAGAAGCCGAACGCGTGCTGGACGCGATGGCCCAGCATGGCCTCAAGCGCGGCGAGAACGGCCTGGAAATCTATGTGATGTGCGAGATCCCGAACAACGTATTGCAGGCGGACGCCTTCGCCGAGTTGTTCGACGGTTTCTCCATCGGCTCGAACGACCTGACGCAGCTCACGCTCGGCGTTGATCGCGACTCTGGCCTCGTCGCCTTCGACTTCGACGAGCGCGACCCCGGCATGCTCAAGCTGATCCGCATGGCGGTCGAAGGGGCGCAAGCCAGCGGCCGGCATATCGGCATCTGCGGGCAGGCGCCTTCCGATTATCCGGAGATCGCGCGCTTCCTTGTCGAGATCGGCATCGACTCGATGAGCCTGAACGCCGACAGCGTGCTGCAGACAACGCGCGACGTGCTTGAGGTCGAAAAGGAGCTGGGCCGCCCGCCGCGCCACGAATAGGGGCCGCTGCAGCCTGCTTTGTCATTGCGAGCGTAGCGATGCAATCCAGCCCCGAAATGCCGTGCCGCTGGATTGCGTCGCTCCACCCGCGATGACGGTGCAAACGAAGCTAAGCGACGTCCTTCAGCCGCTTGGCGCGCCGCGTCACCAACTCTTCGCCGATCAGATTACGCTGCATCTCCGTCGTGCCGCCGCCGATGGCGAACATGCGCGCATCGCGCACCATCCGTTCGATGGGATAATCGCAGGAATAGCCGTTCGCGCCGTGAACCTGCAGCGCGGCATTGGTCACCTCGATAGCCGCTTCCGCCGACGAGACCTTGGCGAGCGCCGCGTTCACCTTGTCCGGATAGCCATCGGTCAGTTCGCTCGCAGCGCGGTAGACCAGCCCGCGCGCGCCCTCAAGCTTGATGTGCATGTCCGCCAGCATCCAGCGGATGCCCTGAAAATCGCCGATGGGCTGGCCAAACTGCTTCCGGGAGGCCGCGTAATCCACCGCCAGATCAAGCGCGCCCTGCGCGATACCGAGCGCCACCGCCGCCGCGCCGACCCGCTGGAGGTTGTAACAGCGCATCAGCTTCTTGAACCCGTCGCCCGGCGGGACAAGCAGGTTCTCCGCCGGCACGCGGCAATTCTCGAAGACGACCTCGCCCTCCGGCATCCCGCGCAGGCCCATCATCATCGGCACGCGCGGCACGGACAGGCCCGGCGTGTCGCCGCTCACCAGCACGCCGCCGATGCCCTCCGCGCCCGGTGTCTCGCCAAAGCGCGCGAAGACGAGATAGGTCCGCGAAACGCCCGCGCCGGTGATCCAGCACTTCTGGCCGTCGAGGCGGATGTCGTCGCCCTCGCGCACCGCGCTGGTCGTCAGCGACGTTGCCGCCGACCCCGCCTCCGGCTCGGTGATGGCGATGGCCGGCTTGTCGCCATTGACGATCTCGGACAGCCACCGCTGCTTCTGCTCTTCAGCGCCATACGCCAGGATCGCTTTGGGGATCGCGGTGTTGGCGTCCACCACGATGCGCGCAATCGTGCCGAACACCTTCGCGAGTTCCTCGACGACCACGACCATGTCCATCAGGCTACGCCCGCCGCCGCCATAAGCCTGCGGGATGGTCATCCCCATGAAGCCTTCACGGGCGAGGCCCTCGACGATCTGCCAGGGATAGGCGTTGGTGCGGTCCATCTCCGCGATATGCGGGGCGACCTGCTCCCTGGCGAAATGGGCCGCGCGGGCGCGCAGATCGGTCTGTTCGGGCGTTTCCCAGCGCATTGTTCGTGACCTTTTGAGTTGGTCTGACGAGCGGCCGCCACGCCGCTGTTCGTTATCACGTTTCCGTGAGGTCCAGTGTGCGTAAGCCGCAACCTATTTGTCCAATGCAATTTTGTTCGCTCTCCGATCGTATTTTGATATGGATGCGGGATGGACTTGCGGCAGATGCGCTATTTCGCGGCGGTGGCCGAGGAGCTGAGCTTTTCGCGCGCCTCGGACCGGCTGAACATCAGCCAGTCGGCGCTCTCACGCCAGATCCAGCTCTTTGAGGAGGAGCTGGGCGTACGCCTGTTCGACCGGCTGGGGCGAACGATCGCGCTTACGCCTGCGGGTCATGATCTGGTGCATCGCTGTCAGACATTGTTGAGCGGGGCCGATGCGATCACGCGGCGCGCGGGCGAGCTTGCGGGCGGCTCGGCGGGCCGGCTGCGCATCGGCGCGACGCCGCAAACGCTAGAGAGCGTGCTCGCCAAGTTCCTACCGACCTTCAAGAAATCGTTCCCCGATGTCGAAATCACGCTGGTCGAGGACGGCTCCGCGCGCCTGTCCGAGCGGCTTCTGCGGGGACAACTCGATCTCGCGATCGCCGGGCGCGCAACGGATTCGCCGCTGGTCGGGCGCGCGTTGTTTCCGCTGGGCGTTTTGGCCGTGGTGCCAGATGACAGCCCGCACCTTGGCGAGACCCGCCTCGATGTGAGCGCGCTCAGCGGGGAGAAACTGCTGCTGATGCGCCGGCATTTCATGACCCGGCAGGTGTTCGACAGCGCCTGCGAGGCCGCCGGCTTCCAGCCAGCCGCGCTCATGGAAAGCGCCTCTCCGCACTGCCTGCTCGCCTTCGTCGCAGCGGGGCTGGGCACAGCGGTCATTCCGTCTACCGTGTTGCTCGACCGACTGCACGCCAACGCCATCCCGCTCTATCGCGGCGATGCCCAACTCGGCTGTTTCATGTCGCTGGTCTGGGACCCGCGCCGCTACATCTCGCCAGCCGCCGCAGCCTTCATCGACGCGCTGCAGGCCGCGACGCGCGCGAACTTTCCCGGCAGGGAATTCGTCGCGGGCGAGGTCCCGGCCACGATTTCGCTGTCCCGCGGGCATGGCGGTTAGCGTCACAAAATTGCCGCACCCACCGCGCAGCCGCCTTGCGATCGTGCTAGACTGCGGGCGTCAAAAGGAAACTGGCGGTCTCAAAAACAAAAAGAGGCAGGCATGCAGATCGGGCTCATCAAGGAAACCAAGAACAACGAGAACCGGGTCGCGCTGACGCCCGCGGCCGTGCGCAGGCTCACCGAGGCGGGCCATCAGGTGCTGGCGGAGCGCGGCGCCGGGGAAGGCTCGGCCTTCGCCGATGCGGACTACGAGGCCGCCGGCGCGCGGATGGTGGACACGGCGGATGCGTGGTCGGCAGAGCTGATCCTGAAGGTCAAGGAGCCGCTGGAAAGCGAATTCGGCTATTTCCGGCCGGGGCAGATGCTGTTCACCTATCTCCATCTCGCGGGCGTCGACCCCGAACTCACTCACGCGCTGCTGGAGAACGAAGTCACCGCGATCGCCTACGAGACGGTGCGCGGGCCCGGCGGCAAGCTGCCGCTGCTTGCGCCGATGTCCGCTGTGGCGGGCAGCATGTCGGCCAGCGTGGCGCGGCACTACCTGGCGAAATTCGCGGGCGGCAAGGGCGTCCTGCTCGGCCGGATCATGGGCGAGCCGCACGGCAAGGTGGTCGTCATCGGCGACGGCGTCGTCGGCCAGCACGCAGCGCATGCGGCCGTGGGCGGCGGCGCGGAGACGTACATCTTCACGCTGTTCGAGGAGCGATTCGAGGAACTGCGCGAACAGATCAGCCCGGACGTGATACCTGTCCTGTCATCGGAGGAAACGATCCGCGAACATGTGCGTGACGCCGACGCCGTGATCGGCGCGGTGCTGCTCCCCGGCGGGGCGCGCGCGCCGCATGTGGTGAGCGAGGACATGGTCGCGCAGATGCAGCCCGGCTCGGTAATCGTGGATGTCAGCATCGACCAGGGCGGCTGCATCGAGACGAGCCGGCCGACCTCGCACGCCGATCCGGTCTACACCGTGCACGACGTCATCCACTACTGCGTGACCAACATGCCCGGCGCATACCCGATGAGCGCGACGCGCGCGCTGGTGAAGACCACGCTGCCATATGTTGAGCGGCTGGCCAATGGCGGGCTGGCGGCGCTGGCGGATGACGCCGACTTCGCGGAGGGCGTGAACACCCATGCGGGCGCGGTGACGAACAAATGCGTCGCGGAGGCGCTCGATCTTGACGACCGTTTCCGGCCCTTCGCCGATTTGATGGCGACCGCCTGAACGAGGACGGATCCAAAATTCACGGTTGAGAGAAGGGATGGTCGGAGTGGCAGGATTCGAACCTGCGACCCCCTCGTCCCGAACGAGGTGCGCTACCAGGCTGCGCTACACTCCGGCTTTTGACGAAAGCGATACGGGCGTTATAACTTTCCGCCCACCGGCTCGCAAGCGGCGCGTTGACCGCTTGTCCAGATCGGTCTGCGCGGGCATTGTCTGCGGCGCGGTTCTTCGCTATGTCAGCAGGTACATAGGACGATGGTGGGGCGTAGCCAAGCGGTAAGGCAACGGGTTTTGATCCCGTGATTCGCAGGTTCGAATCC
>CAYYSM010000238.1:0-4391 GCA_964474225.1 uncultured Hyphomicrobiaceae bacterium | reverse complement strand
AGGGCGCCGACGCTGGCGAGCTCTGGGCAAAGCCGGTTGCGCGTGCCCTGAGCGGAGAGGCAGCGCGGCGCCTTCCCTTCCCCTCAGTTGTCCCACAGGCTCCACCCGGAGCCGGAGCCGTCTTCTATCGGGTCATCTTCAGGTGGATCATTGATAACCTCTTGTGCCTGCGCCCGTTGCGCTGGGCGGCGAGACGGCGCGGGGATTGAAGCCCTGCGCGGAAGCCGCACGCTATTGCGCTCGACTGCCGGCTCCACGGATGAACGATCTCCAGGTGAACCACTGGACTGCTGGGGAGCACTGGCGGCTGGCGGTTGCTCGGCGGTCTTTGGCGGCGCGACATCGACAGCAAGCCCGAAAAGCAGCCATTTGCCGCCAACAGTCTGGAACAGCATGTCAAAGCTGATCTGTTCGGGTTTCGTTTCAAAAAAGCCAGTGAGTCGCAGCAAGCCCTCGTCGGTCATCTTGGCGGGTCGGCGCAGCTTCGGCTGAAAGAACAGGATCGGCGAAAGATCGAGGTCTCGCTTGCGCAGTTGCGCGAAGATCTCCGCAAGGCGTGCGGCGTTGTTTGTGCGCCCGAATGCTGGTGCAGCAAGGTCGCGCAGAACAGTGTAATTGCCGGTCTGGTTGGCGTGGTTGAGAGCGATCAGCGTTGTCCGGATCATCATGTTGAGCTTGTAGGGATCCGGTATCGTCGGCTGTTGGGGCGTTTGTGTCTGTGCCTGAGATGCGGACAGGGGTGTCAGCAGACCCACCGTCAGGAGTAAGAGGCGTATAAACGCTCGTCCGGGCAGGTACGCGTCACGCTCCTGCTCATGCTTCAGGTTGGTCGCCATGTCTTCTACCCGCTCCTCGGCTCCAGCAGACCGACCAGATACAAGAAATGCCGCCAGTGCGAAACCGGCGGCATTTTTTCTTTGGGTAAAGCGTGGATAGATTACCAGGTGAACTGCACGCCCGCGCGGCCAGCCACCGACCGGTCGGCCTCTTGGCCGAACAGGCTCTCGTCGTCCACGGTGAAGCCCACGCTGCCGGAAATCGCCATACGCGTGCCCGTGCCGTCCATGAACACGTCGCGCGACAGCACGCCCATGGCCGCGATGCCAATCGCGTTGGCGCCATCGAAATGGCCCCAGTTGGCCGCGATGCCGAAGCTCTCCATGCCGACGAGATCCGGGTTCTCCATGGCAATGGCCATGGCGATGCCCTGCGTGTTCTCGGCGATCTGCTCGAACGTCGCGCCGCCATCGGAGGCCAGGTTGCCGTTTTCGTCAGTCGTTACGACTTCGAGCGGACCGCTCTGACGCGCGCGGCTCAGATCGGAGGTGATGCCCGGCGCCGTGTAGGTGTGGTTTGCGGTGCCGAGCACGAACTGGTTTTCCAAAGAGGCGACTGCGGAATTGCCGCTAGCGTCCTGACCAACTGCAACTGCACCGTCGGCGGTTGCTCGGGTTTCCTCACCGATGGCCGTAGAGCCGCGACCGCTTGCTACTGAATCCTCACCCAGCGCCGTTGCTGCCGTGTTTGTTGCCGACGAACCTTGGCCAACTGCCAGTGAATCAACGCCAGAAGCAGTCGAGTTCTGGCCAAAGGCAGAGGCATCGTCCATTGAGGCTGTTGAATTCTCGCCAACGGCGGTCGAATCGGTGCCGGAGGCGACGGCTTCCTCACCGACGGCGGTTGCGTTAGTCTTGGTAGCCTTCGCCTCGTTACCAACTGCCGTGCTGTCATTTGCCGTGGCTTCGGCCCGCGCACCGATAGCAGTTCCGTCAAAGTCCGCTTTGGCACCCTGCCCGAACGCTGAAGACTCATTGCCTTTCGCTTCAGCGCCCTGACCCACAGCGGTCGAGTCGGTACCCTTAGCTTCGGCTTTTTCGCCTATCGCGGTCGCGTTATCAGCCTTGGCTTCGGCCTGTGATCCGACAGCCGTCGCTCCCGAACCGTCTTTGGCTTCAGCCTGAGCACCGACCGCCGTATTTCTGTCGCCCTTTGCTTCAGCTTTCGCTCCGATTGCCGTAGCATTCTCGCCATCCGCTTCCGCCTTTTGGCCGCAAGCGAACGCATTGCCACCGGTTGCTGAGGCATCACTATAATCTAGGTCAAGGTCGGTGATAAACTCCGTCAAGACAACTTCATGTTTGTGTTTGCCATCTTCCGTAGTCTCTAGAGATCCCAGATCGACGGGGAACGGTCCGATTGTTTTACCAAAAAACTTGAATGAAGGTATCTCAAATTCTACAGGTACATGGTGTTTGTGAGCACCGTCTTCACTTGTGTAGAAGCTCTTTTCCTCTGTTACGAGATCAACGCCCGTAAGACACCTCTCCGGGTCTTCAGGTGTAGATGCCGCCATTGCTGTCTTGCTGTACATGCCGATTCCAGCAGCAACAGCCGCCGCGCTCACACTCATCAGCAGGCGACGTCCGATCACGCGCCTGCGCTCACCAGATTCAATTCTCATTTTATTGCCCTCTGTGCCCTGGCCAAAGCGGTCCGCCGCGAACCCCATGCGCGGGTAACGGACCGTGGCTTCTGATTTGAAGTCTTCACTTACGAATGACTGTCACGCGCACGAACTTGGCAATTGATAAGTCTTGTGATTCGCCTTCAAATGGACAACAAATCGTCACGCAGCGGCTGCTTTTTCGGCACTTTGGATAATTGTGTGTGTCCAGGCGGATACACTCACACGTTTGTGCGATATTTACTCTCATGGCGTGTATATAGAAATAATTCTTTTTAAAGTTGTACATTGCCCGTTGGCAACGCGCACGGAACTGGGAAAGCGGTGAAAAGTGTGCGATACGCGGGCCGATCTTGCTTTTGAGGAGAGCCGCGATGAGCCTTCGCAGTCCATATGCCGCCCTCTTCGCGGCAGCTTTGGCCGCCGTCACGCCCGCGCATGCCCGCAGCGTCACGGTCGAGAACAACTGCGCGGAAGGCCCGCGCTGCCTGCGCGTCTATGACGACATCACCAGGATCGAATTCTGCCTCGACCCCGGCCAGACCTACACGCTCGACGGGCTGGAGGCGGACGCGACCTACTGCGCCTGGTGCTCCGACGCGCGGCTGCCCGAGGATTGCCGGCAGTTCCCGGTGCAGTTCGACTGACCCCGCTCAAGCCTTTGTGACCGCCCGCCGGGCCGATCCCTCGTGATTTCCGCGCCCCGGTTTGCCATATCTTCCTCGGAACCAGGCAAAGGAGACGGCATGCACGGCACACGGGACGATCATCTCATCGCGCGCAAGTTCGCCGATCCCGACCGCACCGCTAACGGCGAGCGGCGCGCGCGCGTGGCCCTGCAGGGGCTGGAGACGCTGTGGATCAACACCGGCACGCTGTGCAACATCGAGTGCGTGAACTGCTACATCGAGTCCAGCCCCAAAAATGACCGGCTCGCCTACTTCTCCGCCGAAGATGCCCGCACGGTTTATGACGAGATCGCCGCGCTTGGCCTCGGCACGCGCGAGATCGGCTTCACCGGCGGCGAGCCGTTCCTGAACCCGGACATGATCGAGATGGCACGGGACGCGCTTGAGCGCGGCTTCGAGGTGCTGATCCTCACCAACGCCATGCAGCCAATGCAGCGCCCGCGCGTGAAGGCCGGCCTGCTGGGCCTGCAGCGCGATCATGGCGCGCGGCTGACCCTGCGCGTGAGCATGGATCATTACACCGCCGACTATCACGACACCGAGCGCGGGGCGGGCAGCTTCGTCCAGTCGCGCGAAGGGCTGGACTGGCTGGCGCAGAACGGCTTCAACGTGTCGATCGCCGGGCGCACCATGTGGGACGAGCCGGAGCCGGAGGCGCGCGACGGCTATGCGCGGCTGATCGCCGAGCGCGGCTGGCCCATCGACGCGGGCGACCCGAGCCAGCTCGTGCTGTTCCCGGAGATGGACGAGAAGGCCGATGTGCCGGAAATCACCGAGGCGTGCTGGGGCATCCTCGGCAAGTCGCCGGACAGCGTAATGTGCGCCTCCAGCCGGATGATCGTGAAGCGCAAGGGCGCGCAAGAGCCGACCGTGCTGCCCTGCACGCTGCTGCCCTATGATCGGGCCTTCGAGATGGGCGCGAGCTTGCGCGACTCCTTTGCGGCGGATGGCGGCATGTTCGAGGACGGCGCGGTGAAACTGTGTCACCCGCATTGTGCTAAGTTCTGCGTCCTCGGCGGCGCAAGTTGCTCCGGCTAGACAACACACTCTACCCGTTGTCGTCCCGGATGCGTTGCAGCGCAAAGCGGTGCTGCGCTGATCCGGGACCTGTCCCATTCGCCCCTTCTCGATCCCGTGTCTGCGACGCGTCACGCTGTGCCGCATCGCGCACGGGATGACAGCGCAGGCGGACACCTCGAAAAACCCCTCCCCGAATCGGCAGCGGCATGATTCACTCT
>CAYYSM010000237.1:0-4503 GCA_964474225.1 uncultured Hyphomicrobiaceae bacterium | reverse complement strand
CTTCGCCATCGGCGCGCATCGCACCCGGCGCAAGAACGCTGCCGCCGCCAACCCGCTCGATGAAATCCCCGGCGTCGGCCCGACGCGCAAGCGCGCGCTCCTGAACCATTTCGGCTCGGCCAAGGCGGTCAGCCGCGCGGGGCTGGATGACCTCGCTGCCGTGCCCGGCATCAGCCAGGCGATGGCCGAGGCGATCTATAACCACTTCCACGACAAGTAAAAATTCCGCCCGCGCTTTCCGCCCGCCCTCGGATTTTTGTGCTCACAGCCTTGCGCCCTCACGGGCAAATCACCGATAGTTGCCGCGCGGCGTCCGCAGGCCAGCGGCGGGCCAGCGCGCCGCCAGATGCGAGGGGGCCAATGACGTCCGAACTTGCCTTTCGGGCGCAGCTCGTGATGAGCGAGCAACGCGAGGTTTACGACACGTGGCGCCGGGCGGCGAACGGCCGGTCCATGCCCGCGCGCGCGGACCTCGACCCGACGATGATGCGCCACTTGCTCCCCGGCATCAGCATTCTCGATGTTGGCGCGCGCTTCGATGCGCTGCGCTATCGGCTGGCGGGCACGCGGCTCCACGACATCTACGGCTGTGAGGTGACGGGGCAGAACGTGTTTGACCTGCGCCTCGGCCCGAAGCGGCGCTACTGGCAGGCCGCCTATCGCCGCGTCGTGGAGGAGCGCACGCCGATGCAGGGCGCGGTCAAGGGGCCGGTCGCCGGGCGCGATCATGTGGTGCTGTTCTGGCTGCGCCTGCCGCTGTCCGAGGATGGCGAGCGGGTGAGCAAGATCCTCTGCCACGATGTCGGGATCATGCCCGCGGGCCTGGAGCCGGAAGCGCAAAGCGACAATGTCGCGGAAGGCTGAGGCCGCTTCGCCTCAGATTTCGCGCTTCAGATACCGCGCGCCCCGGCGCGAAAGCCGGTAGCCTGCCGTCAGACTTTCCGTCAACCCAAGCTCCTTGAGACGGCGCACCCGCCGCTTGAAGAGCGCTTTCTCGACACCCGCCGCATCGGCCAGCGCCGACGCTGCGACGCCGGGGTTGTCTGCGATCAGCCGTAGATAGCTGTGCGTCCATGGGCTTGAGCGCGCATCGAGGCGCTCAAGCTTGGCAGCGATCGCCGCGATATCCGGTTCGGACAGGTCGTCGTCCTCTCGCAGGGAATCGCGGGCATCCGGCCCCGCTAAATGGAAGGCAATTCGGTACAGCTCTCCGTCCTGCCGCTTGGCAAGCTCGGCCAGCAACGCATCCCGATCCGCGAACCCCGCCAGCTGCGCGTCCTTTTCAGTAATGGATTCGGCCGCAACCGGCTCCACCGCGTCAATCGAGAGTTCGCCGATGGCCGTGCGCAGACGCCCGCCAGGCTTGACCGTCGGCCGCCGCCAGCACCGAAAAGCCAGCCGAACCTCGCCGCGCTGGATCTTCTCTAGGATCGCTTGCTTGAAGAGCATCGCCGCTGAATGGAAGGTGGCTCTAGGTGGCGCCCCCTAGGGGAATCGAACCCCTGTTTCCAGGTTGAAAACCTGGCGTCCTAACCATTAGACGAAGGGGGCTTGAAAGCCCGGCCCGCGCTGTCCGCGAGCCGCCATAGCTTTACGTTCCGCGGCGCATGGCGTCAAGGGCGCGTTGCCGGCGCGGCGTCCTCGATCAGCACCTCGATGCGCTCGCGTCCGTTCCAGAAATCCCGCTGCAGCCGTCCCGCGATATGCACCGGTGTATCCGGCTGCGACAATAGGTAATCGCCCAAGGGCGTGCCGACAACGCGGAAGGCCACCGCGCCAATTGACCCGCCGTCCCCGCCGCGCAGCGAGCAGCGCAAATGGCTCTCACCGACCGGCTTGACAAAGCTGAGGCGCTGGCTCGGAAAAACGAAGCGCGGCGACGGGTTGCCCGCGCCGAACGGTCCCGCGCGCTCGATCTGGTCGATCAGCTCCGCCGTGGCCGCGCGCGGCGAGAGCGCCCCGTCGATCTTCAGCCCGGCTTGGGCGCGTGCCCGCGTGGCCTCGCCGCCAAGCGCATCGTCGAAGTAGGCGCGCAAGCCCTCCAGCCCGTCACGCGCGATGGTGATGCCCGCCGCCATCTCGTGCCCGCCGCCCTGCAGGGCGAACCCCTTGGCGACCGCCGTGCGCACTGCGCGGCCCAGATCGACGCCCGGAAGCGACCGCCCGGAGCCTGTGCCGGTGCCCGCCGCGTCATCCCAGGCGAAAACGAAGCTCGGCCGCTGGAACCGCTCGACCAGCCGCGCGGCGACCAGCCCGATCAGCCCCTTGTGCCAGTCCGCCGAGCCGAGCAGCAGCACAGCGGTGTCCGGCTCCGCGTCCAGCATCGCCTCGGCCGCGGCCGCCGCTTCCTCAACGGCGCGGGTTTCCATCTCGCGGCGCTCGGCGTTCAGCGCATTGAGCCGCGCGGCGATCTCGGCCGCCTCGCTTGCATCGTCGCTCGCCAGCAGGCGCGCGCCCAGCCCGGCGTCGCCGATGCGCCCGCCGGCATTGATGCGCGGGCCCAGCAGATACCCCAGATGGTACGGCTCCGGCGGCTTGTTCAGCCCGGCGGCATCCGCCAGCGCGGTGAGACCCCGATTGCGACGGCGGCGCATGACCTTCAGCCCCTGCGCGACCAGCGCGCGGTTCACCCCGGTGAGCGGAACGACATCGCAGACCGTCGCCAGCGCCACAAGATCGAGCAGCCCGCGCAGGTCCGGCCCTGCCTCGTGCCCCGCCGCGCGCAACTGCCGGGCCGTTTCGACCAGCAGCAGGAAGGTGACGCCCGCCCCGGCCAGATGCCCTTGCCCGCTCAGATCGTCTTCGCGGTTCGGGTTGATGACGGCGTGGGCGGGCGGCAGCGTCTCGTCGGCCTGATGGTGATCGACCACCACGACATCCGCGCCGAGCTTGACCGCCGCGCCGATTGGCTCGTGGCTAAGTGTGCCGCAGTCCACGGTGATGATGAGCTTCGCCTCGCGCGCCAGCGCCTCCATCGCCGCGACGTTCGGCCCGTACCCCTCGGTGAGCCGGTCGGGAATGTAGACGCGCGCCTCGATTCCGTGCGCGCGCAGGAATCGCGCCAGCAGCGCTGACGATGCCGCGCCGTCCACGTCATAATCGCCGAAGATCGCGATCGGCTCCCGCCGCCGGATCGCCTCGGCAAGCCGTGCCGCGCCAAGCTCCATGTCGCGCAGCGAGGCGGGGTCGGGCAGCAGGTCGCGCAGCGTCGGGTTGAGCCAGGTGTCGATGTCGTCGAGCACTGCGCCGCGCGCCGCCAGCACCCGCCCGAGCAGTTCGGGCAGGCCGTGGCGTTGCGAGATCGCCGTAGCCAGCGCGGCCTTGTCGGGCGTCAGCCGGTCGATCCAGCGCAGCCCGCGCACCGAACTGGTAACGCCGAGGAAAGCGCCGCCTGCGTCGTCGGTGATGGGTGAGGTCGTGGAAATCGCCATTCAGGCACTCGCGCGTTAACGATGCGCGAAGCCTAGCCGATTCTGCGCCCTGGCGGACCCTCTGTGGAAAAGGCCAGACCGCGATACGAAAAAGCCTGTCCCGGACCTGATCCGGTATTGGGCCGATTTTCGGAATAATTGCGCGTCGAATGAAAAAGATACAGCGGTATCCCGGTTCATTAAGAACGGATGCGGCCCTAGGCGACCGGCAGGCCCTTGTGCTGGCTGGCGATCCAGCGCACGGAGCCGCGCGCGCTGCGCATGGCGAGCGTGTGCGTGTGGATGCCTTTGGCGTCGCTCAGCACGCCGCGCAACAGCGCGCCGCCGCTGATCCCTGTCGCGGAAAAGACGATATCGCCGGCCGCCAGTTCGTCAGCGCGGTACTTGCGCTGCGGGTCCAGCCCGCTCGCGGACACGAGCTGGCGCTGATCATTGTTCAGCGGCGTCAGCCGGGCCTGCATCTGTCCGCCCATGCAGCGCAGCGCCGCCGCAGCGATCAGGCCCTCGGGCGCGCCGCCCACGCCCATGTAGATGTCAAGGCCGGTCAGATCGGCGCGGGCGGTCTCGATCACGGCCGAGATGTCGCCATCGCTGATGAGCCGCACGGCCGCCCCGGTCTCGCGCAGCGCGGCGATCAGCGTGCCGTGGCGCGGACGGTCGAGCACGCACACCGTCAGGTCCTTCGGCTGCACCCTTTTGGCTTCCGCCAGTGCGGCAAGGTTATCGGCGGGCGCGGCGTCCAGATCAACGATGCCGTCCGGGTAGCCTGGCCCGATGGCGATCTTCTCCATGTAGACATCCGGGACGCTCAGCAGCCTATCTGGAAGCCCCATCACCACGGCGGACAGCGCGTTCGGCAGCGCCTTGGCGCACAGCGTTGCGCCCTCCAGCGGATTGACGGCCAGATCGATGCGCGGTCCGCCCGCGCCCACAGAGCTGCCGACCATCAGCCGCTCTTGGTCCATTGCACTGTCGCCGACCATGATGCGGCCGTCCGCCTCCAGGCGGTCCAGTTCGGCCAGTAGCATCTGCGACGCCGCGGCCATCGCCGCCGGTTCGTCGCCACGGCCAC
>CAYYSM010000236.1:0-4504 GCA_964474225.1 uncultured Hyphomicrobiaceae bacterium | reverse complement strand
TTCATCAACAGTTCCAGATCGCAGATCTGGCGCGGCGTCAGATCCCAGCTCGGCAACTCGCCGGCCTCGCGTTTCAGGCCTTCCACCTGGTCTGGATCGACGAAAAGCTCTGCGCTTACCCCTGCCTGGAAAGACGGCGAGGCCATAACTCCGCGCCCACTGTCGTTTATCACTGCCCCACCCTTATTTGCATGGCTTTCGCACTCCCACTTCGCGAGCGCAAGCTAGCCACAATTGTGGCGATGAGAAGAAGCTCCAAGGGGAATCGTCCAGCTTAGCTTCGTCGCGGCAGCTGCGAGCGTGGTGAAGAAGGTTTTGCCGCTTTTAATGATCAGAGCGTGGGCACCCCGCACAACGGGATTGCAATTCCGCGGCGGTATGTCTTTTCTGCGCCGCGTCATTTCCTAACTTTTTAAGATCGATGACGCACTGGCGCACGCGCGCCCGGCCATGAAGGAAAGCGCAAGTTGATCGCTGCCGATCTCAGCTCGATAGAGCCGTTCCTGTATCAGTACGGCGCATTCACGGTGTTCGCCAGCGTGCTGTTGGAAAAGATCGGCGGGCCGACACCGGCCGAAACGCTTCTGGTCATCGCCGCGTTGCTGGCCACTTCGCAATCGTTCTGGGTCTGGCATGTTATTCTGGCGGGCTGGATTGGCGGCGTCGTCGGCGGCGTTATCGCCTACATCGTCGGGCGCTATGGCGGTTTGCCCGCGCTCAAGCGCTACGGCCATCACCTCCGCATGACGCCCGACCGCATTGAGGAGACGCAGAGGCGGCTGCGCGGCAACGGCATGAAGCTGGTGTTCGTCGCGCAGTTCTTTCCCTTCCTGCGCCAGTTAAAGGGCGTCGCGGCGGGTGCGGCCCACATGTCTTGGCCGGCCTTTCTGATTGCGAATGTGCTGGGCAGCGGGCTCTGGGCGCTCGTGTGGGCCGGCGGCGCCTATGTGCTCGGGCAGCGGATTACCGGCCTGCAAGCCTTCGTTAACGAGCATGCGCTGATCATACTCGCGGTCCCGTTTGCGCTCGCGCTGGCCGTGGCCGCCGGCGTTTACTGGCGTAGCCGCCGCGGCGCAAGCGCGTCGTAACCGCCGACCCAATATCGACAAAAAAACACGTCAGGTATAGCCGCAAGCAAGGAATGAAGAAGATGGCGATCTGGCGATATCTGACATCTGGCGCCGTTCTGGCCGTGCTGCTGACTGCAGCGCCGGCGCAGGCGCATCCGCATGTGTGGGTGACGGTCGAGACCAGGGTGCTGTTCAACGAGGCCGGGGCGATTACCGGCTTCCGGCACAAATGGATTTTCGACGAGTATTACACCGCCTTTGCGCTGCAGGGCATGGACGCGAACGGCGACGGCGAATACAGCGCCGCTGAGCTGGAGCCGCTGGCGCGCACCAACATCGAGAGCCTTGGCGATTTTGAGTATTTCACCTTCGCCGAACTGGACGGCGAGACGCTTCTGCGCAATGACCCGGTGGACTACGAGCTGGTCTATGACGGCGCGCTGCTCACGCTGCACTTCACGCTGCCGTTGGCCGAGCCGGTCCCGGCGGAACAGGCTGACCAGTTCAGCTTCTCGGTCTACGATCCGACCTTCTTCGTGTCGTTCAGCCTCGCCGAGGAGCAGCCGGTGAAACTGGCGGGCAACGTTCCCGCGGGCTGCACCACCGATATCGCCGACGCCCCCGCCGCCTCCACGACCACGCAGACACTGGGCGAAGCCTTCTTCGACACGCTCGACCCGGCCCAAGACTGGGGCGCGCAGTTCGCGCAGGACGTTGCGCTGCGCTGCAAGCCTGCGTCATAGCGCAGAAGTCCAATCCGTTTCGCGGCCACGCGGCAGCCATGCCCAGAAAGTTAGGAACAGCCAACCGCTTCCCGTCGTTCTGGTATCAGGTGGACGAACTTGAAGAGCTTGCGCCACCCGCCAAACCCAACACGGAGGGAAGAATGTACGGGAAGAGATTGATCGCGGCACTGGCAACGCTGACCCTCGGGGTCGCGGGTGTTGCTGGCCACGCGCTAGCGCAGGATGAAAACGCCGATGCGCCTCGATATGGCAGGGGCATGGGGCCCGGCATGATGATGGGCAGGGGCATCGGGCGAGACATGATGGGCCGCAGCGTGATGGCCTGCCGCATGATGCACGGCGTCGGTCCTCGCGTATGCATCCGGCTGATGGAAATGGCCGACGCGGATGACAATGGCCAGGTATCCGAGCAAGAGTCTGCCGAGTTCTGGCGACAGCAGGTCGAGGAATATGACGCCGATGGCGACGGCAGCCTGTCGCTGGAAGAGTTTGCCAAAATGCATGCGGCACACACGCGGCCCATGATGGTCGACCGCTTCCAGTTCTTCGATGATGACGGCGATGCCACGGTGACCCTATCAGAGCTGCAAGCGCCGTTCGAGCGAATGAACCGGTTCATGGGCCGCAATGATGGTCGCGGCATGAGGGGTCGCGGCATGGGGCCGCGAGGTATGCACCAAGGCATGGGTCGTGGCATGGGCCGCGGCTATGGGCCAGGCCAACAGCAGCGGGCCGAGTAGAACGCGCGCGGCGGGTGGGACATCCGCCCGCCGCCTTGCAAGAGGCAGGTGAAGGCAGACGTGGGTGCTTTCTTGGCTGGATGGACGAAACGGGCACTGACAGCCGTGGCGCTGATCACACTGCTTGTTGGCGCGCTCACCTCCGAAGCGGCGGCGTCTCTTGACGGCGCCATCGTCGCGCAGGCCGACGGCGCGCAGAATCCATTCGGCGCTGGCACGCCGCCTGGCGCCGCGCCTGCGCCGCCGAGCGAGCCGGGCCTCTTCAGCCAACTCTGGACGTGGATTCAGCAGACGCAGCAGCAACTCTATCGCGAGCTTGCCGGCGGCGTGCGCACGCTCAAGGAAGAGCGGGCGTTCTCCGCCGGTCTCGCGCTCGTTCTACTGAGTTTCTTTTACGGCGTCGTCCACGCCATCGGCCCCGGCCACGGCAAGGCAGTCATCTCGTCCTACGCGCTGGCGAATGAGCGAACAGCGCGGCGCGGGATCGTGCTCGCCTTCGGCTCGTCCTTTGTGCAGGCGCTGTCGGCCATCCTGCTCGTCGGCGTGATGGCGGTTCTGCTCAACGCCGCTGGCCTGAGCATCCGCGAGCGGGTTGGCGAACTGGAGACGCTGAGCTACGCGCTCGTTGCGGTCGTCGGAGCGGTGATGCTGTTCGCCGCGGCGCGGCGCATCTGGCGGCGGCGCGCGCACGCCCATCTGCACGATCACGCGCATGGCGAGGCGTGCTGCGGCCACGCGCACATGCCTGACCCGCAGACGATCCAAAGCAATTGGTCCTGGCGCAGCGCCGCGGCGATCATGCTTGCGGTCGGCATCCGGCCATGCACCGGGGCGATTGTCGTGCTCGTCTTCGCGCTCACCCAGGGCCTGTTGTGGGCCGGCGTCCTGTCCACCTTTGCCATGTCGCTCGGCACGGCGATCACCGTCTCGGCTCTCGCGGCGGCCGCCGTCGGCTCGCGGGAACTGGCCGCGCGCGCTGGCGGCACTGGCTCGGTGTGGGCCGAGCGCGTCCAGACCGCCGCGGCGCTGGGCGGCGGGTTCGTCGTGATGATGCTGGGCGTTGTGCTGTTCGCGGCCTCGCTCGGGCCGGCGCGGCCGTTTTAGCGCCTTGCGCGGATCGCCCGACGCCGGGCATGATGCCGCGACCATCAAAGGCGCGGCAGACGCAGAATGAGCAATCCCACCCCGACCCTCGCTGGCCTCAAGGCCGTCGCCTTTGACGCTTACGGCACGCTGTTCGACATCCACGCGCCAATGGCGCGGCTCGCCGGCGAAATCGGCCCGAATGCGGCGCTGGTGTCCGAACTCTGGCGGCAAAAGCAGCTGCAATACACCTGGCTGCGCAGCCTGATGCGCGACTATGCGGATTTCTGGCAGGTCACGTGCGATGCGCTGGATTACACGCTGGCCGCGCACGGCATTGAAAATGCGGAGTTGCGCGACAACCTGCTGGCGCTCTACCGCGACCTCGACGCCTATGACGACGCCGCCCCGACACTGAGCGCCCTGCGCGAGCGGGGTATCGCCACGGCGATTCTGTCAAACGGCTCGCCCGACATGTTGCGGCAGGCAGTCGCCCACGCAGGGCTGAGCGATCTGCTCGATCACGTTCTTTCCGTCGACAGCGTGGGCATCTACAAGCCCGATCCGCGAACCTATCAGCTTGCCGTGGACGCCTTTGCCCTGCCGCCGGGCGAGATCGGCTTCGTATCCGCGAACGGCTGGGATGTCGCCGGCGCGGCGCATTTCGGCCTGGCCGTCTGCCACCTCAATCGTTTCGCGCAGCCCGCCGAGCACTTGCCTGCCAAGCCCTTAACTGTCATTAACTCTCTGTCCGGTTTTGCGGACCTGCTGGCCCCGGCCGTATAGGGCCCCGCCAACGATCAGGCCGCCCGCGGCCGACCTGTGTGTGGAGGAACTGAGGAGAGCTTTGATGGATCGTCGTTCA
>CAYYSM010000235.1:0-4521 GCA_964474225.1 uncultured Hyphomicrobiaceae bacterium | reverse complement strand
AAGAGGCGTTGCTGATTGACGATGCGATTACCATTGCCGTACAGGTGAATGGCAAACGTCGGGCCGAACTGACGATTTCCCGAGACGCGGAGAATGAGGAGGTTGAGCGCGCGGCGCTCGAACTCGAAAGCGTCCACCGGGCGATCGGCGACAGGCCAGTCAAACGCGTCATCGTTGTGCCGCAGCGGATCGTTAACGTCGTGGCGTGAGGGCGCGGTCCGGGGCAAAAAGAGACGGAGCGAGAATGCGAGGGGCAAACCATCGATCTGCGGGCCGGCTCGTTGCCGCCATGGTCCTTATCGCTCCGCTGCTCGCCGGTTGCGGCTTCCAGCGCATGTATGCCGAAACGTCCACCGGTGTCCAACTCGACGACGTGATGCGCACCGTTTCGGTCGCCAAGATCCCTGGGCGGGTTGGCCAGCGCGTCCGCAACGAACTGATCTTCGCGACCACCGGCGGCGGCTACCGCGACGCCGCTGAATATCGCCTGGAGATCGCCATTCGCGAATCCGTGCAGGACACGGTGGTGGCCAAGACGGGTGAATCCGAAGGCCGGGCCTATCGCCTGACCGCCGCCTTCAAGCTTATCCGTCTGGACGATCAAACGGTCGTGCTGTCTGGGACAAGCATTGGCCGGGCCGCCTACGACAACCTGGATTCGACCTTTGCCGATATCCGGGCACGGCGGGACGCTGAAAACCGCGCGGCGCGCACCGTGGCCGACGACATCCAGACCCGGATTGCGATCGCCCTGTCCCGGGAAGTGTAAGGCTCTGCGGCAATGCCGCTCGCCGGAAAATCAGCCTGAATGGTCTCGATCAAAGCGGCGCGCGTGGCGCGCTACGTTGAAAAACCCGATCCGCACATCAAGGCGTTTCTGCTGCACGGTACCGATGCCGGGCTGATCAGGGAGTTTGGCGCGGCGCTCTGCGAAACACTGACCGCGCAGTTGCCGGATAACCCTGAGCTTATCCGTTTAAACGAGGACGACATTGCGGGCGATCCTGATCGGCTGGCCATCGAGGCGCAGACGGTCTCGATGTTCTCGCCGAGCAAGGTGCTGCGCGCGCGGGTGTCCGGGCGGGCCGTGACCGATCTCGCAAAGTTTCCTTGGAACGAGCTTGCCGATAGTGTACGCGTCGTCATCGAGGCGGGAAACCTCAAGCCGGATATCAAACTGCGGAAGCTTTTCGAGACTGACAAGGCGCTCGCGGCGCTGGCCTGCCATGATGGCAGCGACACCGCCGGCCTTTCGCAGTTCATTCGACGGGAAACGGCAGCAGCCGGGCTCAGCATGACGCGCGACGCGGAACGCCATCTCGCTGGGCTTCTTGGCGGTGATCTGGGGGTGGCGAAGTCGGAGATCGCCAAGCTCGTCACCTACGCCCAGGACGCCAGCGAGATCACGGTCGAGGACGTCGATGCCATCATCGGCGACGCTTCTGATGCCACACTCAATGCAGCGGTGCACGAAATCCTGACGGCGGATGCCGCCAGCGCGCTCAGTCAGATGGAGAAGCTCCGCGCAAGCGGAACACCGCCGGACGTGATGCTCTATGCGCTGTCCCAACAGTTGATGCGGCTGTTGCAAGTGCGCGCGCGCATGGATGCGGGCAGCTCGGCCGATGCGGCGATCAAGACGTTCCGGCCGCCGCTGCACTTTCGCCGCGCAGACGAGATCAAGCTGCAAATTCGATGGTGGGACCGCGATCGGCTGAAGCAAGCGTTGGAGCGCGTTTCGCGGGCGGTGCAATATGCACGCACGCATCCCGAGATCGCCCATCAGGCCGCGGCGGACACCATCTTTCAGCTCGCCCGACGGCCCAAAGCCCAGAACCGCTGAACGCTAGGCGCCGTGCCGCAGCAACAGGGTCCGCACGCCTTCGAGCTGCTCCAGCGTGCGGTAGCGGATGCGCAGCTCGCCGCTTTCACCTGAGCCCGGCTTGAGCGCGACGTTCAGCCCCAGCGCATCGGCCAGTTCCTGCTCAAAGGCGCGCGTATCGGGGTCCTTTTGCTTGGACTTCGTGCTCCCGCCCGCTTCGAGCCGCTTATGCGACAGCGCCTCGACATCGCGGACGCTGAGTCCCTTTTCGACGATCATCTTGGCCACCTGCTCGGCATCTTCACGGCCGATCAGCGCGCGGGCATGGCCCGGGCTAAGCTGGCCGCTGCGCACCAGCGCCTGTACGCCCTCCGGCAGCTTCAACAGCCGCAGCATGTTGGAGAGATGGCTCCGGCTCTTTCCGATGATCTGGGACAGTTCGTCCTGTTTGTAGCCGAAGCGTCCGATAAGCTCCTGATAACCGCCAGCTTCTTCGATCGCGTTCAGGTCGGTGCGCTGAACGTTCTCGATGATCGCGAGCTCCAGCGCCTCCTGATCCGTCAGCGAGCGGATGACGGTGGGCAGCCGGTGCAGCCCGGCCATTTGCGCCGCGCGCCAGCGGCGTTCACCGGCGACAATCTCGTAATAGATGCCGTCTTCCATCGGACGGAGCACGAGCGGCTGAACCAGGCCCTTTTCGCGGATCGAGTTGGCCAGCTCTTCAAGCTCAGCGTGGGAAAAGCTCTGGCGCGGGTTCAGCGGCCCCGGCTTGATCTTGTCGATGGGAAGCTCAACCTGATCGCCCTCCGCCGGGCCGGCGCGTCCGCGCGATGCCGCCGGATCCCCAACGAGCGAGGCCAAGCCCCGCCCGAGACGATTACGATTTGCCGTAGATGCCTGTTCCGACATGCGTCTCTCCACGTTGCGCAAATGACGCGAGACGACCTGCGCAGGCTGAAACAACCGCCCGAAGCGCGCGCTATGCCGCCGAGGCGCTCTGTTCGCGGTCGATGATTTCCGCCGCCAGCTGGATATACGCCTTGCTGCCGGCGCTCTTCTGATCATACAGCAGAATCGGCTTGCCGTGCGACGGCGCCTCGGCCACGCGCACATTGCGCGGAATCATAGTGTTGTAGACCTTCTCGCCGAAGAAGTTGCGGACCTCGGTGGCCACCTCGTCAGCCAGCTTCGTCCGCGGGTCATGCATGGTCAGGACGACGCCATGAATCTCCAGGGACGGATTGAGGCTGGAGCGAACAAAGTCGATCGTGTCCTTGAGCTGCGTGATGCCCTCCAGCGCGAAGAATTCGCACTGCACGGGTACCAGAACCGAGTCGGCCGCAGCCATCGCATTGACCGTGAGGATGTTCAGAGACGGAGGGCAGTCCACCAGAACATAGCGGATTTGCGGCCCGCCCGCGCGCTCCTCCTGCGACGCCTTCAGCGACATGATCGCATCGCGCAGGAAATAGGCGCGGTTCGGCGCGGAGGAGATTTCCGGCTCCAGCCCGGCCAGGTCGCGCGTCGAGGGCGCAAGGTAGAGGTTGGGGATACTCGTCTCAACCATCGCCTGCTCGAGAGCCGCCGCGCCCGCGAGCACGTCATAGGTGGAGACGTTTCGATCGCCCTCCGCAAGGCCAAGCCCGGTGCTGGCGTTGCCCTGCGCATCAAGGTCGATCACGAGCGTCGGCTGGTCGATCGCCGCGAGCGCCGTGCCGAGATTGATGGCCGTGGTGGTCTTGCCGACACCGCCTTTTTGGTTGGCGACGGCAAGCACATGAAAATCGCCTCCAGAAGACCGCTTGTCCATCACGTCCTACCTTCCAGCCGCTCCAGAGCCCTGATCTCGACAACCTTCCCGCCCGGTTCCGTGGCGCTCGGGTGGGCGCGCAATTCAAACGTCCAGGCTTTCCGCGCGTCGGCGATTTCTTCGTCCGCCCTCCGCCCCTTCGGAAAGAGGCCAAAAGCGCCAGCGCGAAAAAACGGCTCGGACCATTTCAGAAGTCTGGCGAGCGGCGCGACACCTCTGGCCATGACAACATCGACATGGGTCACTGTACCCCCGGCCGCGATCTCTTCAACGCGAGCATTATGAATTTCCACAGACGTTCCGGTACGGCGGGCGACTTCGCGCAGGAAAGCGCATTTGCGCGCATTGCTCTCGACGAGGTGGAGATGAACGCCGGAAGAGGCGGCGAGGATAGCAACAACCATGCCGGGGAAGCCAGCGCCCGCGCCGAAATCGAGGCATGTGCTGCCCGGCCGGATCAGCGGGACAAGTTGGGCGCTGTCGGCGAAGTGGCGATGCCAGATGGCGTCGAGGCTTTCGGGCGCAACCAGATTAACGGCCTTCTGCCATTTTCGCAGGAGGGCGGCATAGGTTTGGAGCTTGGCGATCTGCTCCGGCGTCGCGCCGAACTCGGCCCGGAAGGCCTCGGGACCGTAGGCGCGCGCCGTGCCCGTCATGCGGACTGCTTCTGGGGCGTCTTGCGCAAATGCGCAAGCAGCAACATCAGCGCGGCAGGCGTGACGCCGTCGATGCGGCCAGCCTGGGCGAGCGTGGCCGGGCGGTGTTGCTGAAGTTTCTGGCGCACCTCGTTGGAGAGCCCGGCAATCGAATCATAGTCGAAGCCGCGCGGGATGGCGATCTGCTCGTCCTTGCGAAACGCGGCGATGTCGGCCTCCTGACGCTGGACATA
>CAYYSM010000234.1:0-4531 GCA_964474225.1 uncultured Hyphomicrobiaceae bacterium | reverse complement strand
CCCCGCCGGACGTTATCCGGCACCGTGTTTCCATGGAGCCCGGACTTTCCTCCGCCGTCCGCTACGAGCGAATTCGCCCCACATTAACGGACGAGCGGCGGCCATCCGGCCGGCTGACATATCTGATAAATGGGGATTTTGCGCCCGGGTCAAGGGCTGAAAGGGGCCGCGCGGGATCGCGCGCCCCCTGATGCCGGCTTACTGCGTGGTGCCGCCGGTGTTGCCGCCGTCCATCATCTCGTTGGCCGGCGCGTTGGCGTCTGGCGTTGTCTGAACGCGCATCTGCACATCGCCGTAGCCGTAGAACGACAGCGCGCCGAAGATCAGCCCGAACACGATCGCGGTGACAATCGCATTGGCCAAGCGGTTGCCGAACGCGATCAGGTTGCCAAGCAGGCTGACGAGAAACACCACGCCGGAGGCGATCAGGACCGGCTCCAGCCAGAAATAGTCTGCGGGTAAAAACATTTGTGCACTCCCCTTGAGTTGGCTCTAGCCGCGTGCGCAGCCAATGAGCCTTATAATCGAAACATGAAATTGTGATTACATAAAATGCGATCTGCCCAAGCGGTGGGCAGCAGCTATGAGCCGGACGCCTCTTCGCCGGACTGCTCGGCCGCTTCGCGCGCCCGCCGGGCGATGCGCTCGGCGCGCCGGCGGCGGTACGCGCGGGAGAAATTCAGGCTCAGCTTGTAGCCCGCCGCCGCGATGGCGATTGTCCAGGGGATCGAGCCAAGCACGATCGGCACGCCCCAATAGGTCAGCAGCGTCTCGATCCAGGCCCAGACGGATTCGAAGAATCCGGCATCGGGTGGGGCGGTGCTGGCGAACAGCGCCGCGAAGGCGTCATAGCCGGCGATGTCGCTCCAGTGGCCGAGCATGAGCTGCCCGGTGATGTAGTAAACGTAGTAGACCGGCACGATCGTTAGGACATTCGTCACCCATGTGAAGGCCACCGCCGGGATCAGCGCGAAGTGCCAGCCCATCATACGGCTGCCGATCGTCCAGCTCAGCAGCACGCCGCCCATCTGCAGTCCGAACACCGGCACGAACGCCCAGATCAGCCCCATCATCACGCCGCGCGCGGTGTGCTCCGGAGGGTGGCTGCTGCGCATCATCGGGATGTGCAGGCGATAGCGGATGAGCCGTGCAAGCGAGCTGCGGCGCTTCGAGCGCGGACCGGCTGCCATCGGCGGTCCCATGGGTTCGTCGTGTGTCGCCATAAATCGCGTTCGTTTGCCGTCACGGTTGGCCGGCAAACCGTTTCCGCCGGTCTCGTCCCGCACTTAGGCGCAGGCCCCCGCGCGCGTCAAGGCGCGGCGTTTGGATGACGCGGCGCGGGCGTCAGCGTGCTTGCGCAGGGTAAACAAGCTGCGTCGTGATCACATTGTCTTTCAAAACTTGTTGCAAATCGGGTTTTAACTTGATTGGGGCACTGATTTCTTCCAAGGCAGATTCAAGCTTGCCATTCTGGCTGGCGGGGCGCGCAAACTTGCGCCGTCCGGGGGGAACGCCAGGACCGCCTGTTTCGTTTCAGGATGGGCGGTCCGATCAGAAAGACGAAAGAAGACGTAAAATGAGCGCGGTCAGCAATGCCAACCTGAATGAATGGGTCGCCATCGCCCAGCAGCTCTGCCGGAACGCGCCGGCTTCCGCGGCTTGCCCGGATTGCGGCAAGAGCACGCTCGTCATGCGCGACCGGGAATACGGCCCGCCGCACAGCCGGGGGCGGGAGCGCTATCTGGTGTGCACAAGCTGCGGGGCGTTCAATGTCGTGAACCTGCGCCGCGCAGGCTGCGGCGAGGCATCCTGAGGCGAGCACGGACCTCCGGGGCGACGCTCACGGGATCGCTCGTGTATGCTTATGTAACTGGTGCATGAGCAGCGAAAGGCGTGCCCCATGAGCAGTATGGCGGGTCGAAACATTCTCTTCATCCTCGGCGCGGGCATCGCGGCATACAAGATGCTCGACGTCATGCGCCGTGTGAAGGAGCGCGGCGCGCATGTGCGCACGATCCTCACGTGCGGGGCGGCCGAATTCGTCACGCCGCTGAGCATCGGCGCGCTCACCGAAGCGCCGGTTTTCACCGAACTGTTTGACCTCAAGAACGAAACCGAGATCGGCCATATCAGGCTCGCGCGCGAGGCCGACCTCATTGTCGTCGCGCCGGCGACAGCCGACCTGATGGCGCGCATGGCGCAGGGGCAGGCGGACGATCTGGCGACGACCGTCCTGCTCGCCGCCGACAAGCCGGTGCTTTGCGCGCCCGCGATGAATGTGCGCATGTGGCATCACCCGGCCACGCAGCGCAATCTGGCCCGGCTCGCGGAAGACGGTATCCATTTCGTCGGGCCGGAGGAGGGCGCGATGGCCTGTGGCGAATACGGGCTGGGCCGTATGGCCGCGGTCGAGGCGCTGGTCGAGAAGATCGATGCGATGCTCGCACCGCAGGCGCAGCCGCTGGCCGGCCGGCACATCCTCATCACCGCCGGGCCGACGCATGAGCCGATCGACCCCGTGCGCTTCATCGCCAACCGCTCCTCGGGCAAGCAGGGTTACGCGATTGCGCAAGCCGCCGAGGCGCTGGGCGCCTGCGTGACGCTCGTGAGTGGTCCCACCGATCTGCCCACGCCGCCGGGCGTGCTGCGGGTGGAGGTCGAGACCGCCGAGGAGATGCTGGCAGCGGTCGAGAACGCGCTGCCCGCCGATGCGGCGATCTTCTCGGCTGCCGTGGCGGACTGGCGCGTGGCCGAGAATGCCGAGGCCAAGCTGAAGAAATCCGAAGGCGCGCCGACCCTGGCGCTGGCCGAAAACCCCGATATCCTCAAGACCATCGCCGCGCGGGAGGACCGGCCCGCTCTGGTCGTCGGCTTTGCTGCCGAGACCGGCGACGCGGCCGCGAAGGGGCAGGAGAAGCGCCGCTCCAAGGGCTGCGACTGGATCGTGGCGAACGACGTCTCGCCCGAAAGCGGCGTGTTCGGCGGCGACGAGAATAAGGTTACGCTGGTCACGGCCGAGGGCGCGGAGGACTGGCCGCGCATGACCAAGGCCGAAGTTGCGTGGCGTCTGATGGCCCGTGTCGCCGAGGCGCTGGAGGGGCAGCCGTATCTGCCTGCGGGGCCGAACCATGGCGGCTGAGATCGAGGTCGCCGTCCAGCAACTGCCCCACGGCGCGGACCTGCCGATGCCCGAATATCAATCCGCCGACGCCGCCGGAATGGACCTGCGCGCCGCGCTGCCGCAAGACGCCCCGCTGACGCTGCGGCCGATGGCGCGCGCGCTGGTTCCGACGGGGCTGGCGATTGCGCTGCCGCCGGGCTATGAGGCGCAGGTACGCCCGCGCTCAGGGCTGGCGTATCGTCACGGCATTGGCGTGCTGAACGCGCCGGGCACGATCGATGCGGATTATCGCGGCGAGGTTCAGGTCCTGCTGGTCAATCTCGGCGCGGAGGATTTCGTCGTGGAGCGCGCAATGCGCATCGCCCAGCTCGTCGTTGCGCCGGTGACGCGCGCGCAGCTCCGGCTCGTCGCGGCGCTGCCCGAGACGCAGCGCGGCCCCGGCGGCTTCGGCTCGACAGGCGCGGGGTGAGGGCCGGACCACCTCTTGGTCATCTTTGCGCGAAGCCCCGCGATGCCACCGCGACGGCGAGGCCAAAAGCAGCGAAGCTGTTAAACGCGACCGTATAGCCGCCGGCGTCGATCATCGAGCCCGCAAGCGCGGAGCCGGCCGCCTGGCCGATGGTGGTGGCGAGTAGCGGCATGACGGGACCGACCGCCGGCCTGTCGTCCATGATCCGCACGCCTTGCACCAGATAGAAACCTGTCAGGGTCATGTAGGCGGCCCCGAACGCCGCGGCGGAGATCAGAGCCAGACCGAGGACATCGGGCGCCGCTGCGGCCAGGCCCAGCGCGAAGGCCATCAGCGCCAGCGCGAGCGCGTGGGTGCGGCCCGCGCCCAGCCGGTCGATCAGGTCGCCGGCCGCGCCGCCCGCGAGGCCCACCAGCCCGACGGCCAGCCACATCCAGCCGGTGTCGCCGCCGGACAATCCACCCTGTCGGACCACCAGATCAGGCGCGAAAACCCAGTAAATGCTGCTCACCAGCCCCATGCTGCCGGCCAGCGCGCTCATGCGCAGGATCGCCTCCTTCTGCGCGCGGCTCATCGCCGGGTGCGGCGCGCTTTCGTGGAATCCGGTCGCCGTGGCCCCGCGGCCCGGGAGATAGGCGAGCGCCGCCACAGCCCCGACTGCCGCCACCAGCGCGAAGGTCATGTAAGCGGAGCGCCACGCCCCCAGCAGCCACGCCATCGCCGGCATGGCCATCGCAACGCCGATGCTGGTGCCCGCATTGTGGATGGCGTTGACGCGCCCGCGCACGGCAGCCGGCACGGCCCGGTGCACCGCCTCGGCCATGACCGGCGAGGAAAGCCCGGTGCTGATGCCGCACACGGCGACGCCCACGCCAAGCACGACCACGCCGGGGGCATTGGCGATGGCCGACAAGCCCGCCGCCGCCAGTCCCGCTGCCAGC
>CAYYSM010000233.1:0-4591 GCA_964474225.1 uncultured Hyphomicrobiaceae bacterium | reverse complement strand
GCGCGTGAATGGCATTCACGAGGTCGGCGGTTCGATTCCGCCTGGCTCCACCATCTTCCGCCACAGGTCTTTAAGCTGACTTTGCGGCCCGCGGTGCGGTGAATGCGCCCGCGATAATCGCGAGTGCCGCGACAGCCGCCGCGCCCCAGACCAGATACGCCTCCGGGCTGTCCATTGCCAGCAGCGTGCCGCCGCCGATCAAGCACCACACCAGCGGGATCAGCGCCAGCAGCCAGCGCCACGCCCCCGCCAGCGCGACCATCACGCCGAGCGTTGCGATCGCGGTGGGGTCCGGCGTCAACGCGAAGAACTCGACCTCATACCACTGCCTGTCCACCATCAGCCCGGCCAGCGGCAGCACCACCAGCGCGAAGACGAACACCGCCGCGCCGGTCCAGCGCACCCAGACCGCGCCGGGCCGAAGGGCCCCCGGCCAGATCGCCGCGACGACCATCAACCCCGCCTGCGCGGCGAACAGCCATCCGAAATTTTCCGCCGCCCAGTTGATCTCGGCGTAGCGCTGCGCATGAAAGGCCCAGGCCACCCACGCCCACATCGCCGCCAGCACGACCAGCACCGCCTGAATGCGCGGCAGACGCCCGCGCAGGATCGCGGGCAGCATCGCCAGGCCGAATGCCGCGGTCAGTATCTGGCCCGGCCAAATCTCCTGATGGTACAGCTCAAACAGCCGGAGATAGGTCTCCCGCGAGAACAGCAGCAAGTCTTCCAGCGGGTAGTTCAGCCATTCTTCCATCTAAAGGCTTTCCACATAGGCCGCCATGCGCTGGCGCATCTCCGGGTCGGGCAGGCGGCCATGCAGCGCGCCCATGTTCTCCAGCATGTGGTCCACGCGCGTCGTCGCGGGAATCGCGCAGGTCAGCGCCGGATGCGAGATGATGAATTTCAGGAAGAACTGCGCCCAGTTGGTCGCGTCGAATTCGCTGATCCAGTCGGGCAGCGGCTTGTCCTGATAGCGGTCGAACAGCGCGCCGCGCCGGAACGGCCGGTTGGCGATCACGGCCAGCCCGCGCTCGCGCGCCAGCGGCAGCAGCCGGTCCTCCGCCCAACGGTCGACGACGTTGTAGGTGAGCTGCACGAAGTCGATAGGCTGGGTTTCCATGACCCGCTCAAGCTCGTCGTGCCGGCGGCCATGGCTGGTCGTTACGCCGATATAGCGGATGCGGCCCTGTTCCTTCATCTCCCGGAGCGTTTCCATGTGCGCTTGCCAGGAGACGAGATTGTGAATCTGCATCAGGTCGAACGGTTTGACGCCCCAGAGCCGCTCGGAGGTCGAAACCTGATCGACAGCGTCGTCGCCGAACGGCGTCCAGACCTTGGTGGCTGAGAACAGGCCCGGTTGTTGCCCGAGCTTGTCGAGGCCGTAGCCGACCACCTCTTCTGAAGAGCCGTACATCGGTGAGGAATCGATCATCCCGCCGCCCTGCGCGAAGAAGTTTCGCAGCACCTCGGTGCGCTGATTGCGCGCCTTGATGTCATCGCCGACATTGAAGGTGATCCAGGTGCCCATTCCGATGGCGGGGATCGCCTCGCCGGTCGCGGAGATCACCTTGGTGCGGATTTGTGCGGCGCGCGCGGGCCCGGCGGGCAGCGCCGCGCTCACGCCGGCAGCGGCGGAAGACAGCAGAAAGTCGCGGCGTGAAAGACGCGGCATGAACGCTCCTCTCGGGTTGTCTCAGCTTAGCACGTGGTCGGCATTAATACGGGATCAAGGCGGCGGGCGGCTTCGCCTCAGGGGCCGGAGGCGCTTTGGTCTACCGTCTGCGGCGTGCGCCGGCGCATCCGTCGGATGATGAGCATCACCGAGGGCAGGATCATCAGATCGCCGATCAGCGCAGCGACGAGCGTGATCGCCGCCAGCCGCCCGAACAGCCGAAGCGATGGCAGGTCCGAAAACATCGCCACCGCCAGCCCGCAGGCGAGCACGATGGTGGTGAGCATCAGCGCGGGGCCGATCAGCACCGTCGCGCGCTTGATGACCTCGACCGGGTCCGCGCCGGGATGATCCTCCTGCTGCAGCCGGTTGAGATAGTGGATCGTCGCGTCCAGCCCCAACCCGAATGCGACCGTCAGCGCGACGATACTGGCGAATTGCAGCCCTTCGCCGCTGACGGCCAGCAGCGCCCCCGACGCGAAGATCGGGAACAGGCCGGGCAGCGCCGCCACGGCCCCGATGATGATGGAGCGGAACGCGAGCGCGATCATCAGCGCGACAACCGCCATTTCCGCTGACAGCCCCCGGCTGAGCTGGTTGATCATGTCCTCGCTGTTGCGCGCGGCGATGGTGGGCAGGCCCGTCACCGAAATCTCGAAGCCGGGATTGCGTTGGCGGATGTCGTCGAGCTTGGCGTCGATGGAATCGATCACCGGCAGCAGCCGGCTCGCGTCGATGTCCGGCACGCGGCCTGTCACCACGATACTCTGCTGATCCTCGGCCAGAAAGCGCCGGACCAGATGATCCGGCAGGATCTCGACATACTGCTTCAGCTTGGCGATGGAGTATTCATCCGAGCGTTGCAGCCAGTCGCGCAGCGTCTCGATCGACCATACATTGCCGACCTTCGGCTCGCTCTGCACCAGGCGGTGGATCTTGCCGATCACCTCCAGAGTGCGCGGGTCATAGACGTCCTGGTCTTCCCTGAAGTCGATGAGGACGTGCACCGGGTTCGCGCCGGTCAGCTTCTCGTCCAGCCGTCCGCTGGCCTCAAGCGCCTGTTCGCGGTCCGGCACCTGGTCGGCGAGACGGTAGCGCGGCTCAAGGCTCAGATGCGCCGCGCCCATCGTCACGATGAGCAGCACGCTTAGCGATGCGAAGAAGATCGGCCGCGCCGTCACCCCGTCCGCGATCCATTCGCAAAGTCCGCGCAGCGCTTTCATCGGCTGGTCATGGCCCCCCTTTTCTTCGCGGAGCTTACTGTGGTCGTTGCCGAGCAGCAGCATCCCGAGCAGCGGCACCAGCGTGATGACCGCGACATAGGCGATGACGCAGGAGAGCGCGCCCGCCGCGCCGAAGGTGCGGATCAGCGCGGAATCCGAGATCAGCAGCGTGATGAAGGACGCCGCCGCCGTCGCCACGGTGAGCACACAGGCCGGCCCGACCCGCAGGATCGCATAGCGCAGCGCGGTTCGCTTGTCATCGCCGGCTACCAGCCGGTCGCGCATGGCGAAGGTGATCTGCATGGTGTCGGAGAACGCCATGACCATGATGAGCGGCGACATGACGTTCAGGAACAGGTTGAGCCGGAAGTCCATCCAGCCGAGCGCGCCCAGCGACCAGAGGATGGCGAGCGCCGGGGGACCGGCCGCGATCACCACCAGCGACAGACGGCGGAAGAACACCAGCGCGATCAGCGCGCCGATGGCGAAGCCCAGCCCGTTATAGATCAGCTGGTCGCGTTCCACCGCATTGCGGATTTCCAACTGCATGACCGGCGCGCCGGAAAGCTGGGCGCTCAGGCCCGTGCCGCGCAGGTTGTCGTCGACGATCCGCTCAATCTCGCCGACGACCGCCCGTAGGCCCTGCTCGCGCACCGCCGCCTGATCGAGCGCAATCACGATGAGCGTCAGCGTGCCGTCGGGCGACAGCAGCTTGTCGCGCAGGATTTCGTTCTCGCGCACCTTTTCGACCAGGGCGTCGAACGCCTCGCCCTGCGGCAGTTCGGCCGGGAACAGCGGCGGCGGGATTTCATCTGCCTCGCTGGGCGGCTGGCGCGCGGAAAACATCGAGATCAGCCCGCGCTTCTCCTCCACGAATTGCAGCTCCAGGACGACATCGCGCAGCGTCTGCAGTGCGGGGCGCGTGAGCAGCTCATCGCCCTCGATCACGACGAGCACATCGAACTCGCTGGACGGGAAGCGCTCGGTGAGCGTCTGGTAGGTGCGAAACTCCGGCGTGTCCGTGCGGAACAGCTCGGTGAGCGAATCCTCGACCTTCAGCCGGTTATAGCCGATGACCGAAGCGGCCGTGATCGCGGCGATGAGCAGAAAGAACAGGATCGGGAAGCGCAGCGGCAGCAGCCCCAGCCGTTCCAGCCCCAGTCCAATCCGCCTCTGATGGTTCTGCTGGATGGCCAAGTATCAACCCGCCGCGGCCCCTGTCCAAGTCACCGTCAATCTTTCAGAAAGGATAGGCGAAGGCGAGAGGACGCGCCAGCCGCGAATAGCGGCAGCCACAACGCACGCACGCTGACTGGCGCGTCAAGCGGGGTCAGCCCTTCTTGGCGAAGGCGTCGTAGGCGCGCAGTGCCTCGCCGCCATACACCATCGACGGCCCGCCGCCCATCTGGATCGCAACGCCGATCGCCTCGGCGACCTCCTCGCGCGTTGCGCCTTTCTCATAGGCCGATCGTACATGGTAGGACACGCATCCGTCGCAGCGCACCGTGATGCCGATGGCCAGCGCGATCAGCTCCTTGTGGCTGGGCGACAGCGCGCCATCCTTGTAGGCCGCCGCGCCAAGCTGGGCGAAACCGGCCATCTGCTCGGGGATAGCTTCGCGCAGGGCCGCGGCGTCATTGGACACATCATCAGCTATTTCCGGAAAGTCCTTGGTCATGGTGGCTCCCTTGAAGTC
>CAYYSM010000232.1:0-4601 GCA_964474225.1 uncultured Hyphomicrobiaceae bacterium | reverse complement strand
TCAGCCAGCGCTGATAGGCGTCCAGACGCCATTCCAGCATCCACTCCGGCTCATTCTTCTTTTCGGAGATGAACCGGATGATGTCCTCGTTCAGGCCCTTTGGGGCCTTGACGGACTCGATGTCGGTCGTGAAGCCGTACTTGTACTTGTCGACGTCGATGTCCTTGACGCGTTCGATGGTGTCGAGATCAGCCACGTCTGTTACTCCCGTCGTTGCTCTTGTCTGTCCTGAACCGGCCTTGCGCGCGGTTCGCTTCTCGTCTCGGACGGCCTCAAGCCGCCGCCGATTGCTGTCTTCGCCGTTCGTAGATCGCCTGCCACGCACTCAGGAACCGCTCGACCTCGTCCTCCTGCGAAGACCACCCAAGGCTGATACGGATAGCGCCGGAGGCGGTTTCATTATCCAGGCCCATCGCATCGAGCACGTGGCTGCGCTCCACCTTCCCCGAGGAGCAGGCCGAGCCCGCGCTCACCGCGATGCCTTCCAGATCCATTGCGATCACCAGCGTCTCGCCGTGCAGGCCGGGCACTGCCACGCAGGTCGTGTTCGGCAGCCGCGGCGCATCATTCGCGGCAATCCACGCGTCCGGGGCGACGCGCTTCAGCTCGCTCTCCAACCGGTCGCGCAGCGGCCGCACCGCGCCGATGCCTTCGCCGGTCTCGAATTCGCGCCGCACAGCCTCCGCCGCCGCGCCGAACCCGGCAATCGCCGGGAAGTTTTCCGTACCCGCCCGGCGTCCGCGCTCCTGTCCGCCGCCATGCATGAGCGGAGCGGGGTTGTGCAACGCGTCGCGCGCGACAATCAGCGCACCCGCACCCTTCGGGCCGCCGAACTTGTGCGCCGAAACACTGACCAGATCGGCGCCGAGCGCGGTCACATCGACGGGCATGCGGCCAACCGACTGCACGGCGTCGCAGTGCAGCACGCCCCCAGCCTCGCGGACGATCTCGCCGAGCGCGGCGACCGGCTGGATCGCGCCGGTTTCGTTGTTCGCGCTCATGACAGAAACCATGAACGGCGCGTCCTCCGCTTCGATTGACGCGCGCGCGGCCTCAAGATCGACCAGGCCATCCGCCGTCACCGGCAGACGCGTGATCCGCGCAGGGTCGAAACCGCCGCCCTGATAAACCGACGGATGCTCGATCGCGGAGGTGAACAGCCGCGCCTTCTCCGGCGCATAGCCCGGCAGCTTGCTGAGCCATTCCGGCGCGAGCGCCAGTACATTCGACTCGGTGCCGCCGCTGGTGAAGACGACCTGAGCGCTCTCCGCGCCGACCAGTCGCGCCACCTGTTCACGCGCATCCTCGATCACCGCCCGCGCCGCGCGCCCTTCGGCATGGACCGACGAGGCATTGCCGATCAGGTCGAATGCGCGCAGCATCGCCTCGCGCGCTTCCGGGCGCAGGGGCGATGAGGCGTTGTGATCGAAGTAGCAGCGCGTGCGCATCATTCCGCCGTCGCCTCTTCGAACTTCGCGCAAGCCTCCATCGAGGGCGAGAACACGCTGTCCTTCAGCACCAGATCGCCTTCCAGCACATCGCGCAGCGTCACGGTCTGCAGAAACAGCAGAATGTGGTCGCCAAGCGCGCGCCAGAGATCGTGCGTCAGGCAGCGGCCCTTGTTGCCGATGCAGGCGATTTCGCTGCCGCTCATGCAGCGGGTCATCTTGATCGGCTCATCCACCGCGTTCATGATCTCGGACACGAAGATCGCCTCCGGCTCGCGCGAGAGCCGATACCCGCCGCCGGGCCCGCGCGCCGAGATCACAAGTCCGGCGCGGCGCAGCTTGGTGCATAGCTGCTCCAGATAAGCCAGTGAAATCTGCTGCTTTTCCGCAATCGAGGCCAGGCGGACGGGGCTGTCCGACGATCGAGACGCCAGATCGACCATCGCCATCACGGCGTAACGCCCTTTGGTGCTGAGCTGCATGGCTCAAAGCCTCCCGTTGAAACGCAGCGCCCGGTAATTTCATAAAGAGGACAGCCGGTTTGCTGCGACATAACAATTCAAATTCCTAACGTCATCATGCTACACACGCAGCGCGCGCCCCGACACGTTACAAGAAAACCGAGTGTTTTGAAACGTTCTAAACCGTTAGATAAATTATCTGAGTGGAGCAGTCAAGTATCTTGGCGCACGGTCCGCCGTTGGCAAGGCGCCTCGCCACCAGCGGGAAAAATGTCGCAACGCCAAGCGCTTGCGCCGCCCGATGGACCCTGCTCCGCGTAAAAACCGCCTGGAAAAGAACGGTCACCCATGCCTGAAGTCATCATCAATGGTCCTGCCGGGCGTCTCGAAGGCCGCTACCATCATGAAGCGGCCGCCGATTCGCCAGTCGCGCTGATCCTGCACCCGCACCCGCAATTCGGCGGGACGATGAATAACCCCATCGTCTATCACCTGTATTACGCCTTTGCCCGGCGTGGCTTTTCGGTGCTTCGCATCAACTTCCGCGGCGTGGGACGCAGTCAAGGCCTGTTCGACAACGGCCCCGGCGAGCTGTCGGATGCCGCAACCGCGCTCGACTGGCTACAGGTCTACAACCCCGATGCGCGCACCTGCTGGATCGCGGGTGTTTCCTTTGGCGCGTGGATCGCCATGCAGCTCTTGATGCGCCGGCCGGAAATTTCCGGCTTCATCTCGGTCGCGCCGCCGGCGAACCTGTACGATTTCAGCTTCCTCGCGCCCTGCCCCTCTTCCGGGCTGATCGTCAACGGCGACATGGACCGCGTCGCTCCGCCAGAAGCCGTGCGCAGCCTCGTCAGCAAGCTGAAAAGCCAGAAAGGCATCTCGATCACCCATGAGGTGGTGCATGGGGCCAACCACTTCTTCGAGGACAAGCTCGAAGAGCTGATCGAGGAAGTGATCGGACCGTATCTGGACGAGGCGACCGGGCAGGCCGCCAACGCCTGATGCGCACGACCGAGCCGGCGCGCCCGGCGATCCGCTTCGCGCCTAGCCCGAACGGCCGGCTCCATCTGGGCCATGCATATTCCGCGCTGCTGGCCTATGACGCCGCGCGGGCGATGGGCGCGCGCTTCCTGCTGCGCATCGACGACATCGACACCGCCCGCTGCACGCGCGAATACGAGGAGGCGATCTACGACGATCTGGCCTGGCTGGGGCTGTCTTGGGAAACGCCGGTGCGGCGGCAGTCCGAGCATTTCGCGACGTACCGGGAGACGGCGGAGGACCTGCGGGCGCGGGGCCTGCTCTATCCCTGTTTCGCCAGCCGCAAGGAGATCGCCGCGGCGGTCGCCCGGACCGATGCGCCCGCGCACGACCCGGACGGCGCGCCGCTCTATCCCGTCATCTACCGCGACGCCGACCCGGACATGGTCGCGCGGCTGATGGCCGAGGGGCGGCCTTATGCGCTGCGGCTCGACATGGCGCGGGCGCTCGCCGCGGTGGACCGCGCGGCGCTCACCTATCGCGTTTTCGATCTTGGCGACGGCGCGCGCGAATGCACCGCACGGCCGGAGCGGTGGGGCGATGCGGTCATTGTGCGCAAGGATACGCCGACCAGTTATCACCTCGCGAATGTGATCGACGACGCGCTGCAGGGCATCACGCACATCATCCGCGGCACCGACCTGGAGGCGGCGACGGACCTGCATGTGCTACTGCAGCGCCTGCTCGGCCTGCCCACGCCGGCCTATCACCACCACCGGCTGATCCTGGATGAGAGCGGGCGCAAGCTGTCGAAAAGCGCGGGCGATCTCAGCCTCGCGGCCCTGCGCGCGCAAGGCGCAACGCCCGCCGATATCCGGGCGATGGTTGGGCTGATTAGCTGATCGGCTGCCCGTCAAGCGCGGCCACCAGCCGGTCGAGCGTTGCGCGCGTGGACGCATCGGCGCAGCCGTCGACTCGATCCGGCCGGAACCGACGCTGAAACGCGGCGACGACGGCCCGGGTCTCGTCATCGACGCGTGGACCCGGCGTAACGCCGTAACCAACGCGGGCGAGCTTGGCCTTCATCTCGGCGATATCCTCGCTCGCAGCATCTGCTTCTTCGCCGACAGGCGCGGGCGGCACCCACACGCCAACGCCCTGCGCCGCCAGCCACTGCCAGTCGAAATGCTCGCCCGGATCAACCTTGCGCCCCGGCGCGACATCGGAATGCCCCAGCACGCGCTCCGGCGGCACCGGCCAACGCGCGGCGATGTCCCGGCACAGCGCGGCGACCGCCTCCATCTGCGCGCGCGGATAGGGCGGCAGACCGTCCGGCGCTTCGTGCCCGTGGTTATGAATTTCGATGCCGATGGACACGCTGTTGATGTCGCGCTCGCCCGCCCAGTAGGACGCGCCAGCATGCCACGCGCGATGCCGCTCCGACACCATCTGGGTGATCGCGCCGTCTTCCGCGATAAGGTAATGGGTCGAAACCTTTGATTCCGGGTTGGCCAGCCAGCGCGCGGCTGCTTCGGCGGTTCCCATTCCGGTATAGTGGAGGAGGATCATGTCGGGGCGCTTCCAGCCGCGCCGCGCGCCGTAATTCGGGGACGGCATCACGCGGCTTGCCAGCGGCGTCTCCGGCTCTTTCAGCGGCCCGCCCCAGCCCGGCCACAGCCAGCGATAGACCCCGCCCGCCAGCGCCGCG
>CAYYSM010000231.1:0-4651 GCA_964474225.1 uncultured Hyphomicrobiaceae bacterium | reverse complement strand
TGGTTGGCGAACTCGACGATCAGGATGCCGTGCTTGGTGATAAGCCCGATCAGCGTCACGAGCCCCACCTGACTGTAAATGTTCAGCGTGCTGCCTGTCAGATAGAGCGCCAGGAGGCCGCCAGTGATCGACAGCGGCACCGTGAGCATGATCGTCAGCGGGTCGATGAAGCTCTCGAACTGCGCCGAAAGCACGAGGTAGATGAAAGCCAGCGCAAGGATGAAGGTGATGTAGATTTCCGCGCTGGATTCCTTGAATTCTCGCGACTGGCCCGCGTAGTCCACCTGCGCGGTGGACGGGATCACCTCGCGGACGATCTCTTCCAGCTCGTTCAGCGCCGCGCCCAGCGTCGCCCCTTCTGCGAGCGTCGCAGTGAAGGTTGCCGAGCGTAGCTGATCGAAGCGGTTGAGTTCTTTCGGCGCGACCGTCTCTTCGAGGGTCACGAGGTTGGAGAGCTGGATCATCGCGCCGTTTTCCGCGCGCACGTAAATCTGTTCCAGGTCCGCGGGCGTCACGCGGTCCTCGTCCTCAACCTGCACCACAACGTCATATTGCTGGCCCTCGCGCTTGAAGCGCGTGACCTGCCGCCCGCCCAGTAATGTCTCAAGTGTGCGCCCCAGTGTCTCCAGATCGACGTCGAGCGCGGCGACCTTGTTCCGGTCTACGTCCACCTTGAGCTGCGGCTTGTTCAGATCGAGATCGCTATCGAGGTTTTGCAGGGTGCTGCTGCCCTGCGCCTTGTCGAGGATCTGCTCAACGTAGCCATTCAGCGTCGCATAGCTCTGAGACGTCATGACCACGAGCTGGATCGGCTGATCGCGCACGCTCTGGCCGAGCGGCGGCGGATTCACCGGGAACGCCAGCACGCCCGGAACGCCGAACATCTGCGGCTGCAGTTCGTTGACGATGTCGCGCTGGCTGCGTTCGCGCTCGTCCCACGGCGTCGTCTTCACGAAGCTGATGCCCTGCGTCACCGTCGGGAAGCCGGAAACGACGAAGTAACGCGCCACATCGTCGGTCTTTTCGTAGATCGCCTCAAGTTGGCGGGCATATTTGTCGGTGTAGTCGATCGTTGCGCCCTACGGCGCGATGAACACGCCGACGATCGTGCCCTGATCCTCATAAGGCACGAGTTCGGATGGCAGGTGCGTAAACAGGTATGCGCCCGTGCCGGCCAGGATAAGGCCAATCAGAAGCACCACGGGCCGCGCGCGCAAGCAAGCGCGCAGGAGCAAACGATACCCCGCGGTCAGGCCGCGCAGCGCCCCTTCGATCACGCGGATCAACAGGTTCGGGCGCGGTTCGCGTTTCAGCATCTTCGAGCACATCATCGGCGTGAGCGTCAGCGCGACGAACCCGGAAACCAGCACCGCGCCGGCGAGCGTCCAGGCGAATTCGGTGAAGAGCTGGCCGGTCTGACCGGTGAGAAAGCCGACTGGCACGAACACCGCGACGAGCGTCAGCGACATCGAGATGATGGCGAAGGTGATTTCCTTCGCGCCTTTCAAGGCTGCGTTGAAGGGGGTCTCGCCCTCCTCCACGTGCCGCGCGATGTTTTCCAGCATGACGATGGCGTCGTCCACCACAAGGCCGATCGCCAGCACGAACGCCAGCAGCGTCAGCGTGTTGATGGAGAAGCCGAACAGCAGCATCAGCGCGAAGGCGCCCACGAGCGACAGCGGGATCGTCACCAGAGGAATCAGGGTCGCGCGCAGCGAGTGCAGGAACAAGAAGATGATGAGCAGCACCAGCACGACCGCCTCGGCGATCGTCATATAGACGTTGTCGAGCGATTCCTGAATGAACACCGAGGCATCGTGCGCGATCTCGACATTCATCCCTTGCGGCAGCGTATCGAGCACGCGCGGCAGCGCCTCGCGCACCGCGGCGGATACGTCCAGCGGATTCGCCGTCGCCTGCTTGATGACCCCCAGCGCAATCGCGGGTTCGCCGTTGAAGCGCACCACGCGGCGCTCATTCAGTGGACCAAGCTCGGCCCGGCCGATGTCGGAGAGGCGCACCAGATAGCCATCGGCCTGCTTGATGACGAGGTCGTTGAACTGCTGCGGCGTGCGCAGATCGGTCTCGGACAGAACCGTGAATTCGCGCATCCGGCTTTCGATCCGGCCGGCCGGCACCTCGACGTTCTGGCGGCGCAGCGCGTTTTCGACATCCTGCGGGGTGAGATCGTAGGCCGCCATGCGCAGCGGATCGATCCAGAGGCGCATGGAGTATTCGCGCTCGCCGAAGATGCGCACCTCCGCGACGCCTGTCAGCGTCTGGAGCTGGTCCTTCACATAACGGTCGGCAAAATCGGTGATCTCCAGGGCGGAGTGCTGGTCGCTTGAGAATGCGAGATAGATGATCGGCTGCGCGTCAGCCTCGACCTTCTGGATCACCGGTTCGTTGATCTCATCGGGCAAGTCCCCGCGCACGCGGCTCACCCGGTCGCGCACATCCGCCGCGGCCGCGTCCGCGTCGCGGTCCAGCATGAAGTTGACGGTGATCTGGCTGGCTTCCTCGCGGCTGATCGAGCTGATGTAGTCGACGCCCTCGATCCCCGCGAGCGACTCTTCGAGGATCTGCGTGACCTCGGTTTCGATGATCGCCGCGCTTGCGCCCTGATAATTCGTCTCGACGTTGACGACCGGCGGGTCGATGTTCGGATATTCGCGCACGTTCAGCCGCTCATAGGCGACCAGCCCAAGCAGGAAGACGATGAGGCTCAGCACCGTCGCGAAGACCGGACGGCGGATGCAGAGTTCCGAAATGCCCATGCGGCGATGCTCCTAAATCAGGCGCCTTCCGCGCCGTCGAGCGGCTGGACCGGCGCGCCGGGGCGCACCTTCTGCTGGCCCGCAACGATGACCGTCTCGCCCGCGGACAACCCCGAAACGATCTCGACCTCGCCAGCCATGCGCCGGCCGATGGTCACATCCGCGCGCTCCGCCTTGCCCTCCACGACACGGTAGACGAAAGCGCCTTCGACTGTCGGCACGATCGCGGCCTCCGGGACGATCACCGCGTCCTGCCGCAGCTCCGTCACCAGGTTGACGCGCGCGAACAGCCCGGGCCGCAGCAGCAGATCGGGGTTCGGCACGCGCGCGCGCACCTGAATGCTCCGGCCGTTGATATCGACGACATTGTCCAGCGCGAACACCTTGCCGTCGAACGCGCGATCGGGGAATGCATCCACGTGCACAGTGATGTCCTGGCCCTTGCGCAGAACGGGCAAGAACCGTTCGGGCACGCGGAAGCTGACCTCGACCGGATCGGTCTGGACGAGGCGCACCAGATCGGCGCCCGCCGAAACGTAAGCGCCGACGCTGATCTCGCGGAAGCCCACGATGCCGCTGAAGGGCGCGTGGATTTTCGTCTTGCTCAACCGCGCCTTGGCAAGCGTCAGCTTGGCCTCGCTGCTCTGCATTTCGGCCAGCGCTTCGTCGCGCGTGCGCTCGGTGCCGACCTGGCGGCTGAAGAGCTGCTTGGAGCGCTCGAAGTTGCGCTTCGCCAGCTCGTTCGCGGCCTCCGCCTCGGCCACCTCGGCGGCGAGGATTTCATCGTCCAGCGAGAATAGCAGATCGCCCTCCTCAACCGTGTCGCCCTCGCTGAAATGAATTTCCTTCACCAGCCCGCTGATCTCCGGGCGGATCATCACGGTCTCATTGGCGAGGATGTTGCCGACGACTTCGACCTCGTCGCGCACGGCGCCGCTTTCCACCGTCGCGACCTCGACGGGGATGGCGTTCTGGGCCTGCCCGGAAGGCGCGCCAGGGACAACCGCAAACGCAATGAAAAAGGCCGTGAGCGCGGAAACCGGCAAACGGCCGAATGATCTGAACAACATGTTGTGACCTAGCTTCGGTCTTTCGTTAAGTTAACGATGGTAACACATCCCGATGAAGCGGCCAACGCCGCAGGGTTGCGAGACAGCGCGGGCAGCTTTGCGGCGTGCTCGCGTCGATCCGGCATCGTTCACCCCCCGTACATCTTTGCGCCGTGATACACGATTGGCGGAGCGCCTGTCATCGGCGCCTCGCAAGGCACAGCGTCGCGCCCGCCGCGCAGTGAGCCATCAAACAGCCATTCTGTGCTAACCTTTTAGCCTCTCTTTTTTTCGCGGAGCGCCAATGACGCGCCAACTGGCCATCTGGAAACAACTTGTCGTGATCGCGATCATCGCCGGCCTCGGCTACGCGGCGTGGGATCAGCGCGCGCGGCTCTCCGAACTGACGGGCATCTCGCTCGGCCAGGAAGCGCCGGAGCAGCGCCGCGGCGGCCGCGCGGATGACGGCGTGCCGGTCATCGTTGAGCCGGTGTCACTCGTCAAGGCGGTCGACCGTGTGCAGGCCATCGGGGACGGGCGCGCCAACCGCTCTATCACGATATACCCGGAAGTCTCGGGCATCGTTGCCGAGATCGATTTCGACGCGGGCGACCGGCTGGCGGAAGGCGATGTGGTCCTGCGCCTCAACGATCGTCAGGCGCGCATCGCCGTCGACATCGCCGAGGCGAAGGTGGCGGAAGCGCGGCGCACGCTGGAGCGCTACGAGGCGCTGCTGGAGCGAAACGCCATCCCGGAGGCGCAGGTGGATACCGCCCGCACCGCGCTGCGCACCGCCGAACTGGAGCTGGAGCAGGCGCGCGAGGC
>CAYYSM010000230.1:0-4651 GCA_964474225.1 uncultured Hyphomicrobiaceae bacterium | reverse complement strand
GAGCTGCGCGCCGGTGCCTCCACCCGCGACAACGTGAAGAAAACCGGCCTGCCGCGCCGCCTCCGCCGTCGCAGCGCCGACGCAGTAGGCTGGGAGCCGGTGCAGGCTCTTCGCCCATGCGACGTCTTCCAGCGCGCGGATCGCATTCTTGCTTGTGAAGATCGTCGCGGAAGGCTGGCCCGGCGGGGGCTCCGGCGTCTGATAGCGGATATGGCTCAGCGGCGCGAAGACGGGTTCGTGTCCGCGCGCCCTGATGCCTTCCGCCATTGGCCCCGCGTCCTCGATGGGGCGGGTGATGATCACGCGCATTACACGATCTGAGCCATGAAGTCCGGTCCGGCGCGCTTGAGAAGTTCCTGAGCGGCGTCCTTGCCCATCGCCGCGGCGTCGCTGGCCGGGCCGTTGCGCTCGGTCGCGTGGGCCTCCGAGCCGTCGGGCAGCAGGATTTGTCCACGAAAGCGCATCTGCTCGCCGTCGAGTTCCGCCAGCCCCGCGATGGGCGTCCGGCAGGAGCCGTCCAACTGGGCGAGGAAAGCGCGCTCGGCGATCACGCGGACATGGGTGGGCCGGTCATGGATGGCGGAAAGCAGATCGCGCCGCTCATCATCGCTCTTGCGGATCTGGATGCCGATGGCTCCTTGCGCGATTGCGGGCAGCATCTCCTCAGGATTGACCGGCGCGGTGATCTTGTCGGCGTGGCCGAGCCGCTGAAGCCCGGCGACGGCCAGCAGTGTGGCATCCGCGACGCCCTCTTCCAGCTTGCGCAGGCGCGTCTCCACATTGCCGCGATAGGTGATGACCTCGATGTCCGGGCGGAGCTGCTTTACCTGAGCCTGCCGGCGCAGTGAGGAGGTGCCGACCACCGCGCCTTCGGGCAGGTCGGACAGGCGCGCGACCTTCAGGCTGATGAAGGCATCGCGCACGTCCTCGCGCGGCATCATGCAGACGATTTCAAGCGGGTCGGGCTCGACCGTCGGCACGTCCTTCATCGAATGCACGGCCATGTCGATGTCGCCGGCGATCAGCGCGTCCTCGATCTCCTTGGTGAACAGGCCCTTGCCGCCGAACTCGCGCAGCGCCTTGTCCTGGATCATGTCGCCGGAGGTCTTGATGATGACGACCTCGAAATCATCATGCGTCATGCCATGCGCCGCGCAGAGCCGGTCGCGCAGCTCGTAAACCTGCTTGAGCGCAAGATTGCTGCCGCGGGTGCCGATGCGGATGGGGTTTTCTCTCGGCAAGGGACGTTCCTCCTGATTTTTCCGGGCCGTTTCGGTCGCAAGCCTTCGAGCGGATGAACACCTGTCACGCACAGGGCGCGGAGTTTCGCGAATTTTTCCTGTTGCGCCTCAAGGGCACAACTCTATTGTGAAGGCAATATCAGCTTGAACCTCGCGTTGCCAGCGGCACGCCGATCAAAATGACCTCCCCAGAACCAGCACCGGGCCAGACCGTGCTCGGCATCGAAACCAGTTGCGACGAGACGGCTGCGGCTGTCGTGCGGCGCGGCGCGGATGGACGCGGGGAAATCCTGTCCAACCTGGTGCGCTCGCAGATCGCGGATCATGCCGCGTTCGGCGGTGTTGTGCCGGAGATCGCGGCGCGGGCGCATGTCGAGATGCTGGACCGGATGGTCGCGGGCGCGCTGAGCGATGCGGGCGTCGGCTGGGACGACCTGTCCGGGGTCGCGGCGACGGCGGGGCCGGGCCTGGCGGGCGGGCTGCTGGTCGGGCTGACGACGGCGAAGGCGATTGCGCTGGTGCGCGAGCTGCCGCTGATCGCGCTCAACCATCTCGAAGCGCACGCGCTGACGGCCGGGCTGACCGACGATCTGCCGCCGCCTTATCTCATGCTGATCGTCTCGGGTGGGCACAGCCAGTTCATAATTGTGCGCGATGTCGGCGCTTACGAGCGTCTGGGGACGACCGTGGACGACGCGCTGGGCGAGGCGTTCGACAAGACGGCCAAGCTGCTGGGTCTGGGCTATCCGGGCGGGCCAGCGGTCGAGCGCGCGGCCGCAACGGGCGACGCCAGCCGGTTCGACTTCCCCACGCCGATGGTGGGGCGGCCGGAGCCGCATTTCTCCTTTGCTGGGCTGAAGACGGCGGTGCGGCAGGCGGCGAATGCGCTTGAACCGGCCAGCGATCAGGACATTTCCGATATCTGCGCATCCTTCCAGCGCGCGGCGGTGGAGGCCGTGACCGACAGGGCGGCGACCGCCATGCGGCTCTACACGGAACGTGCTCCAGATGCGCCGCGCCATTTCGTGGTCGCGGGCGGCGTAGCGGCAAACGCGGCACTGCGCGCGGCGCTGGAGGAGGTGAGTGCGGCGAACGGCTTTTCCCTCTACGTGCCGCCGCCGCAACTGTGCACGGACAATGCGGTGATGGTCGCCTGGGCGGGGGCGCTTTGGCTGGATCGCGGGCGAGCCGATCCACTCGATACGCCGGCGCGGGCGCGCTGGCCGCTCGATGCGGACGCGCCCAAGGCGATCGGCGCCGGGTTCAAGGCTTAGCTCACCTATTCAAGGGGAGATGCGGGAGATGGCCTATCAGAAGATCGGGGTCGTTGGCGGCGGGGCCTGGGGCACGGCGCTTGCCCAATCCGCGCGGCGGGCGGGGCGCGAGGTGCTGCTCTGGGCCTATGAGCTGGAGACGGTCGAGGAGATCAACGAGCACCGCAGCAACCGCGTCTATCTGCCCAACGTCACGCTCGACCGCGGCATTCGCGCGACCGCGAAGACGGCCGAGATGGCCACTTGCGATCTGCTGCTGATGGCTGTGCCGACCCAGTTCACCCGCGCGATTTCCGCAGAGATCGGGCCCTATCTGAAAGCGGGCACGCCGGTGCTCGCCTGCGCCAAGGGCTTCGAGCAAGAGACGCAGATGTTCCTGACCGATGTGCTGGCGAAGACGCTGCCGGGCGCGACGCTGGGTGTGCTTTCGGGGCCGAGCTTCGCCGCGGAGGTGGCGCGCAACTTGCCGACGGCGCTGACCCTGGCGGTGGCGGATGAGGCGCTGGGGCGCGAGCTGGCTGCGGCGCTGGGCCACCGGAACTTTCGGCTCTACTGGACGGATGACGTGCGCGGCGTGCAGATCGGCGGGGCGGTGAAGAATGTGCTGGCGATCGCGGCAGGGATCGTGGTCGGGCGCGCGCTTGGCGATAGCGCGCATGCGGCGGTGACGACGCGTGGCTTTGCGGAATTGCGCCGCTTCGGTGTGGCGCTCGGTGGCCAGCCGGAGACGCTGACGGGCCTGTCCGGCCTCGGCGACCTGATGCTCACCTGCTCCAGCACGAAATCGCGCAACATGTCGCTCGGCAAGGCGCTGGGCAAGGGCCGCACGCTGGCGGAGGTGCTGGGCACGCGCCGGTCGGTGAGCGAGGGCGTCTATACCGCCGGCGCGGTCGTCGAACTGGCGCGAAAGCACGATGTCGAGATGCCGATCTGCGCGGCGGTCCACGAGGTGCTCAGCGAGCGCATGAGCATCGACGACGCCATCGAGTCGCTGCTGTCCCGCCCGGCGCGGGCCGAACCCGAGCCCACCGCCCGTTCAGCCGGTTGACATTGCGTGCGGCTGGCGGCATTTTGCGAGCCATGAGCAGCTTCCGAATTACGAGCGCCCTACGACTTAATTGCCCGGCCGCATGACAGCGGGCCGGGAGCCGTAGGGCATTGCGCGCAACTTCAGCGCTCTTCTCGTTAGACGCTCGTAATTTGGAAGGACTTCTGTGATGACCGTCATGCCGACGCCGCGCGCCGCCGAGAGCGCGCAATTCTCCGTCACCGCCGCCGAGACCCGAACGACCGCCGCGCCTGTCTGCGTGATGCGCGTGACCGGCGAGGCCGACCCGAACATCCTGGCGCGGATCGTGCAGCCGATGGTGAAGCTCGATCTGATGCCGCGCTATTTCCAGGTGCTCAGCGAAGAGGGCGGCCAGATGCTGGCGGAGATCGCCTTTGCCGGGGTGGACGCGCAGCAGGTCAAGCGCCTGCAAAGCACGCTGCAGGCCGTGATCGGCGTCACCGCTGTCGAACTGCGCTAGTCCCAGTCGATATCCAGCCAGACCGGGCAGTGGTCGCTGATTTTCTCGGAGATCACCGGGACAATCGGGGCGCTGTTGCCGAGTCGCGCGCGCTCGCGCAGGCTTTCGCTGATGATGACGTAATCGACGCTTGTCTGCGGCGTCGGCCGGTACGCCGGGCACAGGATCTTCGTCCGGTGCGGCGTGATGAAGAGGTCCGCGGGGTCCTTGTCATCCAGATCGGCGCGGACGTCGTCATCGCCGCGATCGAGCTGGCGGTTGAAGTCGCCGAGCAGGATGACGTGTTCGCCCGCCGCCATCTTGTCGTCCACCCACCGCTCCAGCACCGGCACCTGCCGCGCGAGTATGCGGCAGGCACGCGCGACCCACGGGCGATCCGGGTCGCTGTGGGTTGCCAGGTCATTGGCGCGCGCGCAACCGGATTTCAGGTGCAGGCTCGCCACCCAGACCTCGCGTCCGCCGATGCGCAGCTTCGCCGCCGTACCCTCGCGCGTGTAGCGCGTTTCGCCATCATCGAACGACAAAAAAGGCCGGCATGTGCCGGCCTTTTTTAACCCGGATATTTCACGTCGTCGTCGCGTGAGATGTACGGAAGCGGCAGCAGCAG
>CAYYSM010000229.1:0-4666 GCA_964474225.1 uncultured Hyphomicrobiaceae bacterium | reverse complement strand
AGCTGGCCGGGATACTGCTCCAGCTTCTGCTCCAGCCGCTCGAACAGCGTGAAGGCATCCGCCGTCGCGCCAGCGAAGCCGCTGATGACGTTGCCCTTGCCGAGCGCGCGGACCTTGCGCGCGTTGGATTTCATGACGGTCTGGCCGACCGACACCTGGCCATCGCCGGCGATGACGACCTTGCCGTCCTTGCGAACCGACACGATCGTCGTGGCATGCCAGCCCGGGAATGATGTGGATTGCTCGCTCATGATCTGCCTCGCCATATACGCCGCGGTTTCCGGCTATGCAATGCGTGGGCCGTGCAGCAGGTTCGCGCGCGGCGAATAAAGCTGCTATACGGTTGCGGAAATCTGGCCCAACACGGCGTAGCAGAATGACTGAGTCGGACAACAAGCGCGTGGGCGAATTGGCGCGCGAGACCAAGGAAACGCAAATCAGCGTGCGCGTCGCGCTCGACGGCACGGGGCAATACGACATCGCCACGGGCGTCGGCTTCTTCGATCACATGCTGGAACAGCTCGCGCGGCATTCTATGATCGACATCACGCTGCGCGCCAAGGGCGATCTGCACATCGACGCGCACCATACGGTCGAGGACTGCGGCATCGCGCTCGGGCAGGCGTTGGCCAAGGCGCTCGGCGAGCGGCGCGGCATCCGGCGCTACGGCGCGGCCGAACTGCCGATGGACGAGACGCTCAGCCGGGTGGCGGTGGACGTTTCCGGGCGTCCTTTTCTGATCTGGCGGGTGGAATTTCCGGTCGCCAAGATCGGCGAGATGGATACCGAGCTGTTCCGCGAGTTCTTCCAGGCGCTGGCGCAGAATGCCGGGCTGACGCTGCACGTCGAGACGTTTTACGGCGCGAATGCGCATCACATCGCGGAGAGCTGCTTCAAGGCGCTTGCGCGGGCGCTGCGGGCGGCGGTGGAGATCGACCCGCGCGCGGCCGAGGCGATCCCGTCAACCAAGGGACAGCTCGGCGGCTGATCCGATCTCTGATCCTTTCCCTTCTCTGGTGAATTTGGCCGGCTGTGTCTCGGATTGGAGTTCGGCGATGGGTGAAGGAAAGGAATAGAGTGCAAACTGAGTCAGTGAGGCCATTTGCACCTTACTTCAGACATCATCGCCTCCAAGAGTGGTGACCGGAAATGACCCTGCGCGGCCCTGGCGACTTCAACGTCCCGCCAAGACATATACGTCCGCATCGCGGACGACGAGGGCGTTGGGCCTCAATGTAGTCAAGTGCCGAATGCCTATTGGCTGGATAGATTGCGAAAACTCTCTCTGGGATACCAAATAAGCTGAAGATCGACCTCTGGAAATGCAGCCTTCAATTTCGGCGTTGGCCATTGATCGTTTAGACAGACAACCCAGTTGTTAGTGCCAACCTTCAAGCGAAGCAGCGTATATTCTCCCCCAACCTCAAACAATGAATATTCGTAACAATCTATCTCTTCATATTCATTGTCACGAAGACGCCGCAAATCGTTTATGCTACCGCTTGAATATTGAAAAATAGGCCAAAGGTCTTTCTTGGCACCAAAGCGGGCGTAGTTTCTCGCATTCTGGAAGATATCGGAACGTGCTCGCGCAGGATGCAGGCTACAGATCAACTCAATTCCGATTTTACACAGGAATCTGCCGAGTTGCTCCAAAACCTTGGGCGTGATTACAAATTGGAACTGTTTTCGCTCTGCAGACAGAATGTCGCGAACGATTGAATCATCAGATATTTCAACAGAACAAGAACCATCCCCGTGAAAGGTAAATCCTAACCCGTTATCATGCTGGTGATGGATTCCAGGATAGATGCCTTTGCGTCCTCTATCCTGAGAAAGATCAACTGAGGGTAAATTTCCCTTCTTAGTTCTTATTCCAAGAAAAGCACGCCAAAACGCAAATTCTGTTTTCTGTAGAACGTAACTCTCAATCTTCGCAAAATGATTGTTGCATACCCAACAAACTTCGTTTCTAAGAACGAGATCATCATTCCCAAGAGACTCAGGAATGACGTGCTCAAGGGAATTTGGTTCTTCCACACCGCAAAACAAGCAATTTTTCTTAAATCTATTCATATTTCTAGAGAAACAATGTATTTCTTTGTCGAATGACAGCGAGGGACTCAAAGATCCTTCAGCTAGGTGCGGACTTACCGCACCACAGAAGTCACCGAAGTGAACTTACTTGTCCGCTTGTACGGCAGTAGCAGAATTGCGAACTGAGACGGTCTGTTCTGTCCGAAGTCCGATCCTCCATAGTTGCAGTACGCGTGTCACACGGCGATCTCGTCGCCCACGCGCAGCATTCCGCCCTCAACGACGCGGGCATAAAGACCGAGCTCGTTGTGCCCATACATGCGCATCAGATCCGGCGGAATGCTGGTGTCGCGCGCCGCGGTCTTCGGATTGACGTCGGTGGCGGCGCAGCGGTCGGTGCGGGCGAACACCTCCAGCGTCGCATCGCCGAGCCGGATTTGCCGGTCCAGCCACTGCGCCTCGGCCCAGGACGGCAGCCCGTCGAAATAGACATTTGCGCGAAAGCGCAGCGGATCCAGCTCCCTGCCCAGCTCCGCGCCGAGCGCGCGCACCGTCTCCAGATTGACCAGATGCAGGCACTGGTCCGCCACGTCTGAGAAACTGTGGCCCGGCGCGGTCACGACGCGTGGCGCGCCCTTCAACTCCCCCGCCATGTAGGCGGCGAAAAACTGCTCGATCATCTGTCGGCCCAGCCGCGTGCTCAGGTCGCCGCGCGCGACCTGCTTGCCGTCGCGGTAGATGGTCAGAGTCTGCGTCTCGGCATCGAACGCGGTTTCCAGCGCCGCGAGCTTTTCGTTGCGCATCAGCATCAGGAAATTGATCTTGGGCAGATGCTTCGGCGCGTCGGGGTCGAACCGGCCCGGCCCGTTCTCGATCGCATAGGCGCGGTCGAACGGGATCGTCTCGCCCGGCGTCAGACGCACGTCCTCCAGCGGCTCGGGCGACAGACCCTTGACCGGGTAGCGATACAGTTGGCGGACCTTCATCATGCCGCGACTATTGTGCGGCGCAGCTAAGAGCGTCAAGCGGCGCAAGCGGCTCCATCGCCGACCCGCTCGATCTGCAACCGCCCGCTGCCCTGCAGGTAACGCTGCTCGATCGGGCCGAATTTCCGCACCCGCCAGTCATAGGTCTGTATCGTGCGGATGCGCACGCCATCGCCGTCGCGGCTGCCAACAATACAGATGCTGACCGGCGCGCTCGGATCATAGCCGGTGAAATTCCCCCAGATCTCCGCGCCGGGCGCGAGGCCCGCCTCTGTGAAACGCGCCAGTCGCCGCGCGCCGGCGGGGCCGTTCGCGGTCAGTTCCACAAGGACCTCAGAGAATGCGAATTCGGTGTCGTTGCCAACGCGCACCTGCACCCCGCCCATCTCCGGCGCATCGTAGATTTCATAGACTTTGAGCATTTGCGGCAAGCCGCCACGGATGAAGGTGACATCCTCGCCGATCGCTTCGGTCTTTTCCTCGATCCGCGCAACGGTCGTTTCAACCACGCCAAGCGTCTGCTGGATTTCGCGAAGCTCGGGATAGGCCGCGCCGATCACGCCGCCCTGCGACGAAAGCCGCGCAGAGGCTTCAGCATAAGCATAGAGCACGCCCGCCCCGATGAAGCAGAACAGCGCGAACCCCACCACGCCAGCCGCGCGCGCATCAGGGTAAATCGCATGGGCCAAACCGCGCAGTGGCGGAACGATCCGCGCGACGATCAGCAGGGCGCCGAAGGCCGCCAACGCAATCGCCGTCCACCACATCGCCGCCGGGTTCTGGAAGAAGTCGGATAGCGTACCGACCGCCGCGATGACCGCCAGAACGAACGGCGCATAAAAACGCACAAGCCATGTCATCGATCGCAACACGCTCTCAACCTGTGAAAATCCACGCGCGCCATTCCGTTAACGGCTTTCCGTGACATCTGCGCGACACTACATCACGTCTGGCATCGCGGTTGGAACCGGGTGCGCATTTTGCGAATTTATCGACGGGCGTGGCCGTCGCGCCGCTCACGGGCGAAGGTTCACGCGCTTGAGGAGGACGACATGAATTTCGAGAAGTTTACCGACCGGGCGAAGGGCTTTCTCCAGGCCGCCCAGGGGATCGCCCTGCGCGAGAACCATCAGCGCCTGACGCCCGAGCATCTGCTGAAAGCCCTGCTCGACGACGACGAGGGCATGGCCGCCGGGCTGATCGCGCGCGCGGGCGGCGATGCGCAGGGCGCGCGCAGGCGTACCGAAGAAGCGCTTGAGAAACTGCCGAAGGTCTCCGGCGATGCCGCGGGGCAGATTTACATGGCGCCAGAGCTGGCGCGGGTTTTCGACCAGGCCGAGAAAGCCGCTGAAAAGGCCGGCGACAGCTACGTGACCGTTGAGCGGCTGCTGCTGGCGCTCGCCATCGAGAAAGGCGCGAACACCGCCACGATCCTCGCCGACAGCGGCGTCACCCCGCAGGCCCTGAACGCGGCAATCAACGAACTGCGCAAGGGCCGCACCGCCGACAGCGCCTCCGCCGAAGAGTCCTACGAGGCGCTCAAGCGCTATACACGCGACCTGACCGAGGAGGCCGCGAACGGCAAGCTCGACCCGGTCATCGGGCGCGACGACGAAATCCGGCGCGCGGTGCAGGTCCTGTCG
>CAYYSM010000228.1:0-4695 GCA_964474225.1 uncultured Hyphomicrobiaceae bacterium | reverse complement strand
GAGGTCGATTACGATCTCTCGAAGGTGATGTTCATCACGACGGCGAACACGCTGAGCATCCCGCCGGCGCTGATGGACCGCATGGAGATCATCCGCATCGCGGGCTACACCGAGGACGAAAAGGTGGAGATCGCCAAGCGCCACCTGATCCCGGGTCAGATCGAGGCGCACGCCCTCAAGCCGGAGGAGTGGAGCGTGGATGACGAGGCGCTGCTCGAAACCATCCGCCGCTACACCCGCGAGGCCGGCGTGCGTAACCTTGAGCGCGAGCTGGCCAAGCTGGCCCGCAAGGCGGTCAAGGAGATCGAGGCCGGCGAGAAGCAGCAGGTGCACGTCACCAAGGCTGATCTGCAGGATTACCTGGGCGTGGCCAAGTACCGCTTCGGCGAGGCTGAGTCCGAGGACCAGGTGGGCGTGGTCACGGCGCTGGCCTGGACGGAAGTCGGCGGCGAGCTGCTGACGATCGAGGGCGCCATGATGCCCGGCCGCGGCAAGATGTCGGTCACGGGCAACCTGCGCGACGTGATGAAGGAGTCCATTCAGGCGGCGGCGGCCTATGTCCGCTCGCGCGCCAAGGACTTCCACATCGACCCGTCGGTCTTCGACAAGCTGGACATCCACGTCCACGTGCCCGAAGGCGCGACGCCGAAGGACGGCCCGTCCGCGGGCGTGGCGATGGCCACCGCGATTGTCTCGGTCATGACCGGCATTCCGATCCACCGAGACGTGGCGATGACTGGCGAGATCACGCTGCGCGGCCGCGTCCTCCCGATCGGCGGCCTTAAGGAGAAGCTGCTGGCGGCGCTGCGCGGCGGCATGAAGACCGTGATCATCCCCGAGGAGAACACCAAGGACCTCGCGGATATCCCGGAGAACGTGAAGGACCGCCTGCAGATCACGCCGGTGGCGCGGATGGACGATGTCCTGCGGATCGCGCTGACTCGTCCGCCGGAGCCAAAGGACTGGGACGAGGCGGCGTCGGCGGCCGCAGCCGCGGCGACGGCGTCCGACTCGAGCGCGGAGCAGGACCAGCCCGTCGGCACCAGCTTCCGCGCCCACTAGGCGGAGCCGCGCAGGCACACACCGCAAATTCAGGGCCGGGGCGGCTCGAAAGGCCATCCCGGCCTCTTTTTTGCCAAGGAATGCGCAACACCGCGGGTTTTCGGCCCTTGCAAGGAACTTTTGCGTGGATAAATCCTTGGATACTCTTGGCGGGCAGGGGCCATGTGCCATTCACTGACCGCTCGAATTCCGTGCGTGAGCACGACTTTTGACGACCATGTGTTGTGGCGAAAGGAAGAGAAGATGAACAAGAAGGAGCTGGTCTCGGCTGTCGCTGACGATGCCGATCTCACGAAGGATCAGGCGGGCGCGGCTGTGGACGCGGTCATTCGGCACATCCAGAACGCGCTTCAGGGCGGGGACGAAGTCCGCATCGCCGGCTTCGGCAGCTTCAAGGTGTCCGATCGCAAGGCCACCACGGCGCGCAACCCGCGCACTGGCGAAACCGTGGAGGTGCCGGCCAGCCGGGTGCCGAAGTTTCAGGCGGCGCGCGGCCTGAAGGAAGCGCTCAATCCTTAAGCCCGAAGCCGTAGATTATTAATGCGCATTGCAGGGGGTGGCCCGGAAAGGGTCGCCCCTTTCGCTTTGCGCCGCGCGCGGTCTGCGGGCAAAAAGCATGGCCGCCGGCAAGCGATCTCTGATATGATCGCCGCCGCAGCTTGCTTGAGGGGCATTAGGTCAGCATGTGGGAGTTTTTCAGGAGTTTTTGGCGCAGCCGCGTGACGGGAACCTTTCTCGCAGGCCTGATCGTCCTGCTGCCGATCGTCCTGACCGTCGTCATCATCGCCTGGCTCGTGCAGATCCTGCGCGACGCGCTTGGCCCAGGCACTTTCCTCGGTGAATTGCTGCGCCGCGGCGGCAGCGCGCTGGTGGAGAACGATACGCTGGCGTTCTGGCTGGGCGTAGCCATCGCGCTGATCGGCATCTGGTTGCTGGGCGCGATCGTCCGCACCGAGGCGCGGCGCGGCGTGCAGGGCGCGATCGACCTGATGTTCGCCCGCGTGCCGCTGGTAAAAGGCATCTACAACCCGGTGGCGCGCGTCATCCGGCTGGCGACGGAGAAGGGCGGGGGCGACCTGTCAGGCATGGACGTCGTGGCCGTGCGCTTTGGCGGCGAGGACGGCACGCATATCCTCGCCCTTCTGGCCAGCCATGACCGCTACTATGTCGGCGATTTGCGGCGGGTGATGGTCTATCTGCCGACCGCGCCGCTGCCGATGACCGGCGGGCTGGTGCTGGTCCCGGAAGATCACATAACGGTCGTGCCGGATATGAAGGTCGACGACCTGCTCAAGGTCTATTTCTCGCTGGGTGCGCTTGCGCCGGAAAGCATGCCGCCCAACATGCTGCAAGTGCGCCCGGAAGACGCGGCCCTGCCCAAAGCCGAGCGGCTCAAGGGGCCGCGCGAACCGGCGACTGCAGAGCGTGTGAGCGAAGACACTGACGAGACAAAAACCTAGGACGGTCAAGGATGCAGTCCAAAAGCACCTATGAGGACAGCGACATCACCGCGCGGCTGAGCAAGGACCTGCCGGCCTGGTGCTACGAGGGCGGGCAGCTCCGCCGGACTTACGGCACGCACGGCTTCAAGGCCTCCGTCATGGTGGCGAACGCCGTGGCGCATCTGGCCGAGGCTGCGTGGCACCACCCGGACATCACAATCTCTTTCGGCAAGGTCGAGGTGGCGATCGAATCGCATGACGCGGGCGGCATTACAGACCGCGACTTCGAGCTGGCCGCAAGGATCGAAGAGGTGATCATGTGGCAGCCCGGCAAGGAGGGCGGCGCGCTCACCGGAACGCCCGAGAATGAGTCGATCGCCAAATACATCAAATACAATGCCTAGCGCCCGGTTGGCGCCTCTGCGGCGCGCATCGTGACCGGCGCCAGACCCGCCACGCCCGGCTGACGGTGCGCCCCGCATGAACGAATATCCTTCCCCTTCGGACATCATCTTCGTGCGCGATCTCGTGCTGCCGTGCCGGATCGGCCTTCACGCCGACGAGTACAACGGCGAGCAGCGCGTGCGCTTCAGCGTCGACATCGCCGTGGCGCATGGCGCAACGCGCGACCGGCGACGGCCGGTGGTCGACTACGATTCGATCATCGCGGCAATCCAGGGCGTGATCGAGGAGGGTCACATCAACCTGATGGAGACGCTCGCGGAGCGCGTGGCTGATGCGTGCCTTGCGCTTGAGGGCGCACAGCGCGCGCGCGTGCGGGTGGAGAAGCTCGACCGCGTGCCGGGCGCGTCGCTGGGCGTCGAGATCACGCGGACTCCGCCGGGCGTTTAGGGCCTGATGCTTCCGTCACAACGCGCATTCACCGGCAACAGAGCCGATAAGAAACGTGTTCGCCGCGCTCGCCGGGTGTGCTTTTTGCGTCACAGCGGCTTATGTCCGCTGTGTGCGACCTCTCGTGATGATATGCGTGACAGGCGAATCACCGTAGTTCCAAAACCATGACGTGCAGCAGGGGATCGCGTCTTCGGACGTGAGCTGGGCGTCAGCCGCCTGCAGGGGGCAGGCGGGATTTTGGGCATATCGAGAGGGACTTTTTATGCGCAAACTGGCTTTTTGCGCCGCGGCTGCGGCGTGTCTCGGCATGGCCGCGCCGGCCATGGCGAGCGATCTCTATGACGGCTCGATGAAGGACGCGCCGGCACCGATGCCGGTGGTGTCGACCTGGACCGGCTTTTACATTGGCGCTGGTGTTGGCGCCGGCGCTGTAGTGCATGAGTTGGACGTGGACTCATACACCGATACCTTCAAGGAAACTAAACATTGCAATTTTTGGGGATGTACACCTTGGAATGAGCCTTATACGTATTCGGAAAGTGAAGGTTCGGTTAATTTTGATGGCATTGGCGGAGAAGGCGTATTCGGTACGTTGGGTGTCGGCTACGACTGGCAGTTCGCTCCGCGTGCCGTGTTCGGTGTATTTGGTGACTTCGACTGGTCTGGCGTCGGCACGGATCTGGATTTCTCCTACTCTGATGGTTATGAGACCGTCAGCGGCGAAACCGAACTCGATATGGAGTGGATGTGGACGGTTGGGGCACGCTTAGGCTTCCTGCCGACCCCTGACACGCTGGTCTATGCGCTGGCTGGTTATTCGCAGGTCAGTTTTGATGATGCTGATGTAGCGCTTGACGGTTTCGACCCGTTCACGACTTCTCTCGATACCTTCAAAGGCTGGACGGTCGGTGCCGGCATGGAGACGCGCCTCAGTCATAACTGGGGACTGAAGCTGGAGTATCGCTTCACGCAGTTGCAGGATGAGGAACTATTCTCTGCAAGCGAGACAAGTGGCAATTACTGGACCCTCTATGATCTGTGCGCGCTTACGTGTCGCAAGTATGACGAATACGGGGTCGCTGCGGAAATCGAACCTTCCATCCACACGGGCCGCGTCGCGCTGACCTATCGCTTCAACCGCGCGCCGGAGCCGATCGAATCCTTCAAATAAGACCTCGACTGATCCTCTGAATCATCTCCTGAGCTGGGCCTTCGCGCCCGGCTCTTTTTGTTTTGCTGGCATGCGAATCACCGAGGCCGCTCAGGCCGTGGCGCAGACGCGACTGGACACCTCGAACTACCCTGAGTTTCCGGCGTCATGGCTGCGGCGCGGCGC
>CAYYSM010000227.1:0-4697 GCA_964474225.1 uncultured Hyphomicrobiaceae bacterium | reverse complement strand
TCAGCAGCCCGAACGCGCTGAACAGCGAACTCCACGCCATGATGCTGAACGCGCTGTGCATCCGGCGCAGCCGCGCGACGCTGAGCTGATAAGCGCCGTAGAACACCGCCGTGAGCACGCCGAACATGTCGCCATAGACCTGCTGCGGATCGAGGCTGAAGCTGGCGCCGGTGAGCAGCGCCGCACCGAGGATCGCAAGCGCCATGCCGATGATGAACAGCCGTGTGATCCGCTCGCCGAACAGCGCCCAGGCCGCCAGCGCAACGAAGACCGGCGCGAGATTGGCCAAAAGCGCGGCGTTGGCCACGGTGGTGTATTCGATCGAGCAGTGTCAGACGCCGATATCGACCGCGAAGAACAGCCCGCACAGGATGACCGGCCAGCGCACCGGCACATTGGTCTTCATGCCCGGCCGCGCACGATGCGCCAGCACCATCAGCACCGGCACCGCCAGCGCCACACGCCAGAAGGCCGTCGCCGCCGGGCCGGTTTCGCTGAGCCGCACGAAGATCGGCGCGAACGCGATCGCCAGCGCCCCCGCGACGAGCGCCAGGATCGCCAGCCGTTGCTGCGCCGCGACTTCGGTGAGGCTCGCCTGGCTCATCGCGGGCGCTCTAGCGCCGCTCAGCGAGCGCCAGCCAGATCGCCGTGCCCGCCAGCGCCCCGCCGAAGATGCGGCTTTGCCAGCGCATCAGCCGCGGCGAGCGCGCCAGCCCGCGGCCCAGCATGCCGACGACGTAGGCCACGCTCAGAAACACCGTGAGCGCGATCACCATCAACTCAAGGCCGAGAATGGCGATCTGGATCGGAACCAGCCCCCGCGCCGGATCGACGAATTGCGGCAGCAGCGCGAGAAAGAACAGGACCGCTTTCGGGTTCAGCAGGTTGGTGAGCAGACCCTGCACGAAAAGGCTCGAATATTGCCGCGTGAGCGAGGGCTGGTCCGATGCCGGCGCATCGCCGCTGGCCCTCAGCAGCCCCCAGGCCAGATAGAGCAGATAGCCGACGCCCGCCCAGCGGATCACCTCGAAGGCCGCCATCGAGGAGGCGAACAACGCCGTCAACCCGGTGGCCGCGAGCAGGATGTGCACACTCAGGCCCGTGACCACGCCGAAAGCCGCCAGTGCGCCCCCCAGCGGTCCGCGCGCAACCGCCCGCGAGGAGATCAGCAAAATGTCCGGGCCGGGCGCGATCGCCGCGGCGAAGCACACGGCGGCAAAGGCCAGCAACACTTCCGGTTCGGGCATGACGGCGTCCTCGTTACGCGGCTTTTGCGCGCAAACCACTGGGCTGCTTGCGCAGCGCCGCGTTCACCAGTTCCATCGGCGCGTGCACCTCCAGCCCGTAAAGCACCTCCTTGCCAAAGGTCACGGCCTCCTCAGCGATCTGCCGGGCCTGCTTGACCGCCGCGATCTGCTGTTCAGTATCCGCGCCCGCATGGCTAATGGTCTCAAGCCGGTCGAGCACCGCGGCAAGACGCTCGCGATGGCTATAGAACGCGACGACCTTGTAGATGACCGCGCGCGGCAGGCTCGCAAGCTCCGCGAGGTGCGTGGCGTAGACCAGATCGTGCCCGATCCGGCCGAAATGGCTTGAGGTTTGCGCATTGCTTTCGCGGATGGCGCGTTCCCAACCCAGGCTGTCATCAAGGAAGGCCTGCATGTCGTGGGCATTCGCCTCAATCTCGGCGTAGAGCGCGCAGACCAGCCGCTCGGCCCGGCGCTGGTCGTCGTGCCAGCTGCGCACCGCATCCAGCGCATGCTTGAGGAAATACAGAAGAAACGTCCCCGCCGCCAGCACGGCGGCGAGCGCCACCGTCTGTCCGGCCATACTCGTCTCGGCCATGACCCAAAGCCCCTTTTGACTCAAACGCGTTTGAAACCCTCTCACCCGCGCCGGAAGCGGGGTGCGACGCGCCGGTTATAGGGGTGCGGCCGGGGCGCCACAAGCGATGATCGCGCGGATCAGCTCTCCTGCGAAAGCCGGAGGAAACGGGCCGCGGCGGCCATATCCGCCCACTGCGCCTCCCGACGCTGGCGCGCGGCGGCGTCCTCGCCCCACTGGGCGATCTGCCAGTCCTCATCAACATGGGCGGCGCGCCAGGTCTCCTCCACGCTCAGCCGCTGATGCGCGATGGCGAGCGTCAGCACGAGTGAGGCGGTCAGCGTCGTCATCTGGTTCATGGCGGTGAGCGCAAAGTTGTCATAAGCGCGCAACGCCTCATCCAGCGCGTCGATGGACTCGCGGGGCTGCGCCGCATGCATGACGCCCGCCACCACGCGCAGTTCCGCGCCCAGCGCCTCACGCGCCCAGTCGAGAATCGGGTCCCACGCCTCGGTCTGCAGGATCTTCAGCTTTTCCGGCCACTCGGCACGGTAGCACAGCAGATCGGTCTCGCCGTAGGCGACCAGCCCCTCGATGACCTCATCGCGGCGTGGCGCGGCCCGGTCGATGGCGCTGTTCGCCAGCCGGGTCAGCGGCATCGCCGTCGGCTTGATCTCGGCCTCCTGCGCGTTCCACTCCTGCGCGACGGCCTCGGCCAACGGTTCGCTCGGTAGCGTCAGCCGTGCGCGCTGGGGCGTGTTCACCGGCCGGCCGTCGAGCAGCACGGTCCAGCCGCTTTCGCCAATCTCCGCCCAGGCCGCGTCATAGAACCGCCCCGCCTCTTTGGGTGAAGGTTTGTGTTGGTTCAATATCGCCTCGTCTCACTCTCAGTCGTCATCCGCGAACGGGTCGCGGTCATCCTCAAGGTCAAAACCGAACAGCTTCCAGGTCTTGCGCATATGCTCGGGCAGCGGCGCGGCGATGTCGAACGCGCCGCCGCCCGGATGCGGAATGGTGAGCCGGCGCGCGTGCAGATGCAGCTTGCGCGGAATTTCTCCGCCCGGATGCGCCTCCGCCCCGCCATACTTGCCGTCGCCGACGATGGGATGCCCGATTGCAGCGGCGTGCGCGCGAAGCTGATGCGTACGCCCGGTAATCGGCGTCATCGCCAGCCAGGAGAGCCGCCGCCCGGCGCGCTCAAGAATGGCGTAGCGGGTGATGGCCTTCCGGGCCTCGGGATCATCCGGCGCGGCCGGGTGGACGCGCTCCTCGCCATGCCCGCCACCCTTGATGAGCGGCAGATTGATCTCGCCCTGCGTCGGTTTCGGCACGCCGATCACGAGCGCCCAGTAAAGCTTGCGCGCGCTGCGGTGCTTCAGAGCGCGGCCCAGCTTCGCCGCCGCGTCGCGCGAGCGCGCCAGCAGCATCACGCCGCTGGTATCCTTGTCGAGCCGGTGCACCAGACGCGGGCGCTCGGTTTTCTCGAATGTGAGGCCGTCCAGCAGCCGGTCAAGATGTTCGGTCGTGCCGCTGCCGCCCTGTACCGCCAGCCCAGGCGGCTTGTTCAGCGCGATGATGTCGTCGTCCTTGTGGATGACCAAGCTTCGGACGAATGCGATGTCGCGCTCGGTCAGCGGCCTTTCCGACGGCACAGCGGTTTCGGCGGCCGGTCCGGGCAGTGGCGGCACGCGGATTTCCTGCCCCCGCTCGATGCGCGTGTTCGCCTTCGCGCGGCTGCCGTCAACGCGCACCTGCCCTGTGCGCAGCAGCTTCTGCAAGCGCCCATGTGGCACGCCGGGATAATGCGCGGCGAACCAGCGGTCCAGCCGCATGCCGTCCTCGCCCGGCGCGACGCGCTTTTTCTCCACCCCGCTCATCGCTTCGCTCATTGAAAGATCGCGCGCCCCAGCGCCAGCCCCGCGAACACCGCCAGAAAGCACACCGCCACCGTGCCGCCCGCGTAGCCTGCCGCGCTCAGATAGGCCTTGCGCTCCACCAGGGCGGCGAAATCCATTGAAAACGCCGAGAAGGTCGTGAAGCCGCCCAGTACGCCGGTCGCCAGAAAGGTGCGGATCTCAAGCGGCGCGGCCCAGCGCGTAGCCAGCGCGGCAACAAGCAATCCCATTGCGAGCGAGCCTAACACATTCACTGCGAACGTGCCCCACGGGAAGGCCGCGCCAAACAGATGGCCGCAGAGGATATTGGTCAGATGGCGCAGCGCCGCACCGATTGCCCCGCCGGCAGCCGCGAGCGCAACAAGGGTCACAGACATGGGCGCATCGCGCGCTTCGCGCGGCCTACGAGGACTTGCGGAAGAACAGCGGCTTGAGCCAGCCCGCCACGAACGCGCCGATCACAGCGCCGATGAGGCCGGCCGCCAGCGTCACGCCAAGCTCGATCATCTGCATGAACTGGGCATGCTGGTCGGGACTTTCGAAGCGTTGCGTCTCGGCCAGCGGCGCCGCCGCGAAGCCGGCCAGATACGCGCCCGGCACGAGGAAGAGCACGAAGAACAGGATGGCGAATATCGATCTCACGAGACCTCCCAGAACCAGATTTGGCCGGACTTCTCATAGCCGCCGAGCCAGCCGAACCACGGCAGCAGCATCTTCGCGGTCGTGCGCCAGCCGTTCCACAGGTCGATATGATCGCCAGTGGGGCGTGTGGTGTCACTGGTGCGCCACCAGTAGCCGTTGAAGAAGATGATGCCGGTGCGCCCGTCAAGCTCATTTGCGAAATCCGCCGGGTTGGTCAATTCGATTGTCGTCGATGAAATCCCGGCGATATTCGCGCGGCGCAGCGCAACTCCCACCGCGCGCGCACGGACATAGTGCATGTCCACATCCGAATGCCCTGTGTTTCGAACGTAGTTG
>CAYYSM010000226.1:0-4732 GCA_964474225.1 uncultured Hyphomicrobiaceae bacterium | reverse complement strand
AACGGGCGGATGGTCGAGCGGCTGCACGCCGACATGGCGCGGCGCACCGTGGCGCTGGCCGAGGCGATCGCCGCGCGCGACAGCGATTAATCCTCCCGCTCGCGCTGGTGCTCGACGTAGTGGCGCAGAACCGCGTTGATCCGGGTCTGATAGCCCGGCCCCTGCGCGCGGAAATATTCAAGAACATCCTCGTCCAGCCGGATGCTTACCGCCTGTTTCTTCGGCGGATACACGACCTCGGCCTGCGACCAGTCGAAATTGGCGGGGTCCGAGTCGGGATCCTCGGCAATCGCCCGGTCAATGTCCTCGTCGGTCATCGAGTCGACGCGGTCCCAGTCAGTCTGATCCGCCTTGCGCTCCAGCCGACCGTCGGGATGCTCGACGATGTATGTCCCGTCGGGCAGGGAGCCGAGGAGCCGGACGATGTGTTCCTTTTGCTCAGTTTCCATAGACTTCACGTTCCTTCTTTCGGGCGCGCCTCGCTGAAATAATGCGCGTCCTGTCGTTCCTGATCGTGAACACCACCGTTATCAGCCTGTCGTCAACGATCCCGATCGTCAGGTATCTTTCTTCTGAGTGTCGTACTCCTGATCGAAACGTGACTGAATTCGGGTCCGCGAACACGTCTTTTGCTTTCACAAAATCAATTCCATGCTTTTCTAAGTTTCTCGCGTTCTTATTTTCATCCCATTCAAACTGCATTTGTTGAATAAGCGCCCCTGACGTGCGCTCCCCCGTTGCATGATGGCTTTGCTGTTTTACAGCCACGCTGCACGGGGTCACAGCAGTCCGGCTGGGACGCTGTCAACTTATCAGTATATACGTCCGTGATTACGCTCAGGCAAGCGTTCGCCGTTGCGCCTTTGTCCCCGCAAGTCACAGGGGCTTTCCACGCCGCCGCTCGCACCCGCGAATCACCCCATCATCGCCGCGTTCGCCAACCCGTACCTGAGCGCCTATGAAGTTCCCGCCGCACATTCTCGATGAAATCCGCGCGCGCCTGCCGGTCTCCGCCGTCGTTGCGCGGCGCGTCCAGCTCAAGCGGCAGGGGCGCGAGTTCGTCGGGCTGTCGCCGTTCAAGGAGGAGAAGACGCCGTCCTTCACGGTCAATGACCAGAAGGGCTTTTATCACTGCTTCGCGAGCGGCGAGCACGGCGACATCTTTACCTTCGTCATGAAGACGGAGGGGCTGTCCTTCCCCGAGGCGGTGCAGCAGCTTGCCAGCGAGGTTGGCGTCGACCTGCCGAAGCCGACCGCGCAGGACGAGGCGCGCGAGGCCGAGCGCGACCGGCTGCTGCGCCTGACCGAAGCCGCCTGCGCGTGGTTCCAGGCGCAGTTGCGCGGCAACGCGGGCGCGGAGGCGCGCGACTATCTCCACGGCCGCGGGCTGGACGCCGAGAAGATCGCCGCCTTCCGCATCGGCTATGCGCCGGCTTCGCGCACCGCGCTCAAGTCGCATCTTGCTGCGCAAGGCTTCAGCGCGGAGGACATGGCGGCCGCGGGCATGGTCATCGCCGGCGAGGACATCGCCACGCCCTATGACCGCTTCCGCCACCGCATCATCTTCCCGATCACCGATCTGCGCGCGCGGGTTATCGCCTTCGGCGGCCGCGCGCTCGACCCCGACCAGCCGGCGAAATACCTGAACTCGCCGGAGACGCCGCTGTTTCACAAGGGCGCGACGCTGTTCAACGCCGCCAACGCGCGCAAGGCCGCGCATGAGCGCGGCGAGGTGATCGTCGCGGAAGGCTACATGGACGTGATCGCGCTGGCGGCGGCGGGCTTCCCGCAGGCGGTCGCGCCGCTGGGCACCGCGCTGACGGAGCAGCAGCTGAAACTGCTGTGGCGCATGTCCGACGAGCCGCTCTTGTGTTTCGATGGCGACGAGGCGGGTGGACGCGCGGCCTACCGCGCGGCGGAAGCCGCGCTGACGCTGCTGTCTCCGGGCAAGAGCCTGCGCTTTGCCTATCTGCCGGAGGGGCTGGACCCGGACGACCTGATCCGGCGCGAGGGCGCTGGCGCGATGCGCGCCGTTCTGGAACAGGCCAAGCCGCTCATCGACGTGATCTGGCAGCGCGAGACCGGCGCGGGCGACTGGTCCACGCCGGAGCGGCGCGCGGCGCTGGAGGCGCGGCTGCGCGCGCTGGCCGAGACGATCCGCGAGCCGACGGTGCGCAACTATTATGCGCGCGCGTTCCGGGACAGGCTGTTCCAGATGTTCCGTACCGCGCCTCAGCGTCGGCAGCAGCCAGTACGCGGCCGAACGAACGGCTGGCGGCAGCCCTCATCAGGCTATGGCGACCGCGCCGGCGCGAGCGAAGCTCTTGCCAACAGCGCGCTGGTTCGCCGGCCGGACGGCGGTTCGCCCATCCGCGAGGCGGTGATCGTGCAGGCGGTGGTCCGCCACCCTTGGCTGCTCGATACTTTTTCCGAAGAGCTTGCCACCCTGCATCTGGAAAGCGAGGCGGCGCGCCGACTGCTGGACGGCTTGAATGCCGCTCACGTTACGATAAATCAACTTGACATCGACTCGCTGCGTCATCACCTGCAAACCATGGGGTTGGACGGCGCGCTTAAGGAAACAGAAAGCCTTGCCGCGTGCGAGCTTGGCGCCCATTTCCGGGCGGATGCTCCGAGCGCGGACGTTGAGGCGGCCTGGCGGCACATCACCGCTTTGCACAGGAAGGCGTCCGCGTTAAGACATGAGCTTGCCGCGGCGGAACAGGCTTTTGCCGAGGAGCAATCCGAAGACAACTTCGTCCGTCTGCGCGCCCTCAGCGAGGAACTGGCCAATCTGGACCACGGCGCGGATCTGCCGGACACGTGAGCCTTTGGCGGCGCGCCGGGGTTGATGTGTTCAAAATGCAACGCACATGTCGCTGAATTGCGCCGTGCAGATTGTGACACGATTGTTTAAGACCTGATTAGCATGGACGCCGTAACCGGTGAGGATGGGGCGACGCGGGTTCCGAAGCAGGTGATGAACGCGAATGCTCAACCGGGATATGCACCGCGCAGGCGGCGGCGGGACGTCACACGATCCGATTCGATTTGTTGATTTGTAGCAATCCAACATCCGCCACGTGACGTGGGCATTGGCTGCGCGCTTGGCATCGTTTGGAGTAGGGTATGGCGACGAGCACTGCGAAGAACAAGGAACAGGAAGCCGGGCAAGTGGAAGGGCAGGACGGCCCGCTGCTTGATATGTCCGACCAGGCGGTCAAGCGCATGATCAAGACGGCCAAGGCACGCGGCTATGTTACCTATGATGAACTGAACGAAGTGCTCCCCTCCGAAGAGGTGTCCTCGGAGAAGATCGAGGACACGATGGCCATGCTCGCCGACATGGGCATCAACGTCGTCGAGGCGGAGGAGATCGAGGAGCAGGCCGAAGCCGCCGGCGGCGAACTGACCGAGGAGCGCGCGGTGCCCGCCAAGACCGAGCGCGCCGCCGAACCCTCCACCGACCGCACCGACGACCCGGTGCGCATGTATTTGCGCGAGATGGGCTCGGTCGAGCTTCTCTCCCGCGAGGGCGAGATCGCCATCGCCAAGCGCATCGAGGCCGGCCGCGAGGCCATGATCGCCGGCCTGTGCGAAAGCCCGCTGACCTTCCAGGCCATCATCATCTGGCGCGACGAACTGAACGAGGGCAAGATCCTCCTGCGCGACATCATCGACCTGGAAGCCACCTATGCCGGCCCGTTCGCCGGGGGCGATGGCAGCGCGGAAGAAACTCAGGCGGCTGACGGCGAAGACAAGAAGTCGTCAAAAACCGAGTCCGGCAACGGCAGCGCCGCCACCGTCGCGGATAATGACAACGCGAGTGAAACCGCCGAGGCCGACGGCGAAGAGGCCGTGGCCGAGGACGACGACGAAGAGGATTACGACAACAGCATCTCCATGGCGGCGATGGAGGCGGAACTGAAGCCGAAGGTGCTGGAAACCTTCGACCGCGTCGCCGAGGAGTACAAGAAGCTCCGCAAGCTTCAGGACCAGCTTGTCGAGAAGAAGATGGCGAACGAGGCGCTCAGCCCGCAGCAGCAGCGCCGCTACAAGAAGCTGCAGGACGCCATCATCGTCGATGTGAAGAGCCTCTCGCTCAACAATAACCGCATCGAATCCCTCCTCGAACAGCTCTACGACATCAACAAGCGGCTGATGGGCTATGAGGGTCGGCTGCTGCGCCTCGCCGAGTCCCACGGCGTCAAGCGCGACGAATTCCTGCGCGAATATTACGGCAGCGAGCTTGATCCGAACTGGCTCGACCGCGTCGCCCAGCTCAAGGGCCGCGGCTGGCAGAAATTCGTCGACCGCGAGCGCGACAAGGTCGAGGACATCCGCGAGCAGATCCGCCTGCTGGCGTCAGAGACCGGCCTCGACATCGGCGACTTCCGCCGCATCGTGAAGATCGTCCAGAAGGGCGAGAAGGAAGCCAGCGCGGCGAAGAAGGAGATGGTCGAGGCGAACCTGCGCCTCGTGATCTCGATCGCGAAGAAATACACCAACCGCGGGCTGCAGTTCCTCGACCTGATCCAGGAAGGCAACATCGGCCTGATGAAGGCGGTCGACAAGTTCGAGTACCGCCGCGGCTACAAGTTCTCGACCTACGCGACATGGTGGATCCGCCAGGCCATCACCCGCTCGATCGCGGACCAGGCGCGCACCATCCGCATTCCGGTGCACATGATCGAGACGATCAACAAGATCGTGCGCACCAGCCGCCAGATGC
>CAYYSM010000225.1:0-4808 GCA_964474225.1 uncultured Hyphomicrobiaceae bacterium | reverse complement strand
AGCATGTTCCCCGACGGGCTGGCCAACAGCTCCGGCCAGGTCGGCAAGAACTACATGCGCCACATGACCGGCTCGGTCTACGCCATCTTCGACAAGCCGGTGAACATGTATCGCGGCACGACCATGGCCGGCATCGTCATGGACGAGGCGATCAACGATCCGTCGCGCGGCTTTGTCGGCGGTTATGAGCTGGAGACGCTGGCGCTGGGCGTTCCATTCATGGCGGCCTTCCTGAACCCCGGCGCGTGGGGCCGCGAATTCACCACGGCGCTGGACGCCTATGACCACATGGCCGGCATGTGGATCGTCGGCGAGGACATGCCACAGGAGAGCAATCGCGTCACGCTCCACCCGAGCGAGAAGGACCAATTCGGCATGCCGGTACCGAACGTCCACTATACCGACCACCCGAATGACATCGCCATGCGCAACCACGCCTACGAGCGGGGCAAGGCCATCTACGAGGCCGTCGGAGCGGTGCGGACCATGCCGACGCCGCCTTATCCGTCGACGCACAATCTCGGCACGAACCGCATGTCGGAGAACCCGCGCGACGGCGTGGTAAACAAGTTCGGGCAGGCGCACGACGTGCCCAATCTGTTCGTCTCGGATGGTTCGGTGTTCACGACCGGCGCGGCCGAGAACCCGACCCTGACGATCGTCGCGCTTGCCATCCGGCAGGCCGAGGCGATGGAAGGGATGATGTCGCGCGGCGAGATCTGAGCGCTGCGAAAACGGGACGGTCGCGGTGCGACTGCGGCCGTCCAGATCTCCTGCCCCGGCTCAACGGCTGATAATCTGCACGCCTGCGCCCCGTGTGGCCGCCAGCCGATCCGGTCGTCCATGATGACGATGTCGCCTCGGCGTTGCTTCTGGCGCCTCTCTTCCAACCGCCGTTTCGCTTGCTTTTGGTTTTTCGTGACGTAAGGTCCGATAAAACCAACGACGAAGGGGGCGGCGATGACCACCGTTAACAACCCGAACACGGACGGCACTGGCTGCGTGGTGATTGACACGCCGATCCCGCCCGAGGAGCTTGGCACCGCCGTTCTCACGCCCGATGGCGCGTTCGAGGCCGGCTCGTACCAGTCCTTCACGCTGATCTACACCGCCGGCAAGTTCGGAATTGACGACTCCGGTGCCCTGCGCATCTGCTTCCGCTTCGCTGCGGATATGACCCCACCGCAGTTCAGCGACCCCGCCGCGCCGGGCTACACGAGTGTCGAAGCCTCCAACAATGCCGTCCTGGAATATCGCTTCAGCCCGAAGGGCAACACGCGCCCTTGGGACAAGACGCTGGAGATCAAGGTCGTCAACGGCTACCTGACCGAGGGCGATACCATCACTGTGCGCTTCGGCGTCACCGACGGCGGCTCGCCGGGCATGCGCCTGCAGACGTTTTGCGAGGAGAGCTTCGAGTTCAAGGTACTGGTCGACCCGATCGCCACCTACACCTTTCAGCCGCTGCCCGTGCAGCCGGCGATCAAGCTGGTGCCCGGCGCGCCGGAACGCTTCGTCGCCACGCTACCGACGCTGCGCCGCGCGGGCCAGCCTTTCGCGCTCAAGATCAAGGGCGAGGACAAGTGGGGCAATCCTTCGGACCTCTGCGATGCGCGCTTCACGTTGCGCCCGTCCATGCCAGTCGAGGGATTGCACGAGCAGGTGGCGCTCGTGCCCGGCGCTTTCGCGGCCGTGCTGGAGGATTTGCGCGTCTCCGGCACCGGCGATCTGACCATCGATCTGGTGAATGCCGACGGCAGCGTGGCCGCGACCTCAAACCCGCTGCGCATCGTGGAAGATGCGCCGCTTCTGCACTTCTGGGGCGACCTGCACGGCCAGAGCGAGGAGACGATCGGCACTGGCAGCGCGCGGGCGTATTTTGCGTTTGCCCGCGACCGCGCCTTCGTCGATGTGGCCGCGCATCAGGGCAACGACTTCCAGATCACGGGCGATTTCTACGCCGAACTCGACCGCCTCTGCGCGGCGTTCAACGAGGACGGCAAGTTCGTCGCCATTCCCGGCTATGAATGGTCCGGCAACACCAGCATGGGCGGCGACCGCAACGTCTACTTCCCCAAAGAGGGCCGCCAGATCCGCCGCTCGTCGCACGCGCTGGTCCCGGACAAGAGCGATGTCGACACGGACGTCAACACTGCCGCGGAGTTGTTCGCTGCGCTGGCGAAGGCTGGCGAATGGGACGTGGTCATGTACGCCCACTGCGGCGGGCGCTACGCCGACATCAAGCTCGCGCATGACGGGCGCTTCGAGAAGGCGGTCGAGGTGCACTCCTCCTGGGGCACCTTCGAGTGGCTGCTGCACGACGCCATCGAGATGGGCTACCGCGTCGGCGTGGTCTGCAATTCCGACGGGCACAAGGGCCGGCCCGGCGCGAGCTATCCCGGCTCGTCCATGTTCGGCGCGATCGGCGGGCTGACCTGCTTCCTGGCGGAGGACCTGACCCGCGAAGGCATCCTCGACGCCATGCGCAAACGCCACCACTACGGCACGACCGGCGGGCCCGGCGGGCGCATGGTGATCGACCTGCGCGCGGCATTCGACGGCGACGGAACGCTCTACCACGACGATCCGGCTCTCGGCCAAACAGAGGGACGTCCGGCGCGCGCGGCGATGATGGGTGACATCGTGCATCTGCCGAATGGCGGCATGACTCTGAATGTGGATGTGCGCGCCGCCGCGCCGATCGAGCGGCTTGACATCTTCAACGGCAAGGAGCTGATCGAGACGTTCCGCCCCTTTGCGCCGGAAGACCTCGGCAACCGCATCCGTGTCATCTGGCAAGGCGCGGAGTACCGTGGCCGCTTCCGCCAGGTGATATGGGACGGAACCGCGAAGCTCTCCGGCAACAGCATCGAGGCGGTGCGCCCGATCAACTTCTTCAACCGCGACAAGACGCTGGAGCACCCGAGCGATAGCGAACTGGCCTGGAAGGCGCTGACCACGGGCAATCTCGGCGGCTTTGACATGTGGGTGAGCGATGCGCAGGCTGGGCGGCTCGCCATCGAGACGCCGCTAGTGGAGGCCGATCTTGCGCTCTCTGATATTGGCTATGAGGATACCGTGTTCGACCGCAGCGCGGCGCTGGAGCGGCGCTTGCGCGTCTTCCGCCTTCCGGCCGACAACCCGCACCGCGCGATGACGCTGTCGCGCCCCATCCCGCTCAAGGATCAGGGCGACAACGTCATCTACATCCGCCTCACTCAGGAAGACGGCACGCTCGCCTGGACCAGCCCGATCTACGTCTACCGCTGAGCGCCTGAATGATGGTTTCAGCGTCGTAGCCGTTACCGCGGGTCGGCGAAGGCCAGCAGGGCGAACGATGTTGTCGTGCGCCATCCCTGTTCGATCTCGAACGGGACAGCGAGGGGAATTCGCTTGAATCGTCCGCGGGCTTTGCGTAAAAATGAGACTAATAGTATCAAAATTCAGACACGTCGTGCCCGAGCTGGCGACGACATGACGGGAGGGTGGCCATGCAGGCCTTGTCATTGCAAGCCGCAAAGGGCTGTATTTCGGCGCTCCACGGCTCTGCCAATGCGCAGGCATGCTCAAGCTGAGGCCGCGAATGGAGCTGGCAAGCATCAGGGTAGGCGGAGCGGATATGGCCAGAACGCCCGAAAAGGATGGCGAGCATGTGCCGACCGGCGTCCGCTCGCTCTATATCCTTGAGGCGCTGGCCCGCGCCGGCGCGCCGCTGACGCCCACCGATATCAACGAAACGCTCGGCCTCCCCAAACCGACCATTCACCGGCTTTGCAAGCGGCTGGAGCGAGAGGGTTTTCTTGAAAAAGACCTGGACGGCCGCCGTTACCTGCCGGGCCGGCGGCTGCGCGCCGTTGCGCGGGATGTGCTGGGTTTCAATCGCTTCCTGCAGGCGCGGCAGTCCGTACTGCGCCGGCTGTCGGAGCGCGTCGGCGAGACTTGCAACATCACTCTGCCCGATGAAGGCGGCATGGTTTATCTGGAGCGCATCGAGAGCCGCTGGCCGCTGCGGGTGCAGCTTCCGGTCGGCTCGGTGGTGCCGTTTCATTGCACCGCGAGCGGCAAGCTTTATCTCGCCAGCCTGCCGCGAGCGCGGCGCGAGAGGCTGGTGCGCACGCTTGACCTCGCGGCCCACGCCCCGAACACCATCACCGAACCGGAGCAACTGCTCGCCGCGCTGGAGGCGATCGGTGAGACCGAGATCGGTACTGACAACGAGGAATTTGTCGAGGGGATGGTCGCGGTCGCCGTCCCGATCCGCGATCACGGCGGGCGGCTGGTCGCCATGCTCGCCATGCACGCGCCGACACAGCGCATGAGCCTCGACCACGCGCTGGCCGCAAAGGACTTGCTGCGCGAGGCGGCAAGCGCGCTGACCGGGCTGATGCCGGTCGAGGAGAGCAGCGAACACGGCTCCGCAGCATAAGGCGCGTTGATTGCGGTGGAGAAGGAAAGCGGACGCGCGAATGAACACATTTTCATTTTTGGCTGCACGCGCGCAACCGCCGTGCTATAACCGGACGCAATATCCGAGCATGGCGCGGGCGCGAGCCGTCTCGGAGGCAGGCGCCGGGCCCATCAGTCTCGCAATAAGTAACGAACGTGGATAGGCAGGATAGAGGATTCTTTTCATGACACGCATGACCCCGAGCGAAGCATTTGTCGAAACCCTGGCGGCCAACGGCGTGACCGAAATATTCGGGATCGTCGGCTCGGCCTGCATGGATGCGCTGGACCTGTTCCCGGCCGCTGGTATCCGCTACATCCCGACCGTGCATGAGCAGGGCGCGGGCCACATGGCCGATGGC
>CAYYSM010000224.1:0-4854 GCA_964474225.1 uncultured Hyphomicrobiaceae bacterium | reverse complement strand
CTCGCGCATCACAACGCGCTGCGTCGCGGCTTGAACCAGCCGGAAGTCGATCGAGACGAGCTGTTCGAGTCCTTGTGCGAAGTACGGCCCAAAATGCTGCCCTTCGTCGACACGGTCTGGCAGCTTCTCGATCAGCAGCGCCGGGCGGGCAAGCGCATCCTTTTCGAGGGCGCGCAGGGCGCGCTGCTCGACATCGACCATGGCACCTATCCGTTCGTGACCTCGTCCAACACCGTCGCCGCGCAGGCCGCAACCGGCTCGGGCATGGGGCCGCGCGCGATCGGCTATGTGCTCGGCATCACAAAGGCCTACACCACGCGGGTGGGCGAGGGCCCGTTTCCCAGCGAGCAGGATAACGAGACCGGCCAACTGCTCGGCGAACGCGGGCGCGAGTTCGGCACCGTCACCGGCCGGGCGCGCCGCTGCGGCTGGTTTGACGCCGCGCTGGTCCGCCAGACCATCAAGGTCGCGGGCATCGACGGCATCGCACTGACCAAGCTCGACGTGCTCGACGGCTTTGATGAGTTGAAGGTCTGCGTCGGCTACCGGCTGGACGGCAAGGAGATCGACCATCTGCCCGCCGCGCAGGGCGCGCAGGCGCGCGTCGAGCCGATCTATGAGGTATTGCCCGGCTGGGCTGGCTCGACCGAGGGCGCGCGAAGCTGGGCGGAGCTTCCGGCGCAGTGCATCAAGTATGTCCGTCGCCTGGAGGAGTTGATCGAAGCGCCCGTCGCGCTGCTCTCCACCTCGCCGAAGCGCGAGGACACGATCCTCGTGCACGATCCGTTCGTCGATTAGCGCGAATGCTCAAGGCGTATTCATCGCTTTTGCGCGACGAGCGCGGGCCGCTGGCCTTCGGCGCGACTTGCACTTTTCTGTCCGCGCCCGGCCAGACCTTTTTCATCTCGCTGTTCATCGGCGCATTGAGCGACAGCCTGGGCTTGACCGCGGGTGATCTCGGCTCGCTCTATCTCGGGGCGACGCTCGGCTCGGCGGCGCTGCTGCCCTGGTTCGGGCACTGGATCGACCGGATCGACCTGCGTCGCTACGCCGCCGCGGTCATGGTCGGGCTGGCCGTGGCCTGCGGGGTGATGGCCTCGGCGGCCGGGCCAGTGAGCCTGTTCCTCGCCTTCCTCATGATGCGTTTGTTCGGCCAGGGGCTGATGTCGCATACCGGCATGACCTCGGTCGGGCGGTACTTCGTCAATCGGCGCGGGCGGGCGCTGTCGCTGGTCGTGATGGGCTTCCCGCTGTCGGAGGCCGTGTTGCCCGCGCTGGCGGTGGTGCTGATCGGGGCGATCGGCTGGCGCGCGACCTATCTGGCCGTCGGCGCGGGCGTGCTGCTCATCGCGCTGCCGCTGCTGCTCTGGCTGATCGCCGATAGCCGCGCCTTCACCCAGCCGACGCTGCGCGCGGAAGGCAGCCAGCGGCCCTCCGCCTGGGATGGCGCGCGGATCGTCGGGCGCACGGCTTATTTCTGGCTGATCCTGCCGCTGCTGATCTACATGCCGCTGACCGCCACGGCGCTGATCTTCTACATCCAGCCGATCGGCGCGGCGAAGGGCTGGTCGCCCACCCTCATCGCCTCAGCCTTCACCAGCTACGCCGTGTTCCACGCGCTCGCGATCCTGCTGGGCGGCGGACTGGTCGACCGTTTTACAGCGCGCAATATCCTTGCCGCCACCGGCCTGCCGATGGTCGCGGGCATCGTCCTGCTCGCCGCATCGGACACGCCGCTGACCGCCTTCGCCTTCCTGGGTCTGATGGGCGCGTCCACCGGGCTGGCGCACACCGTCATCTCGGCGATGTGGGCGGAGGTCTACGGGGTCGAGCGGCTTGGCACGATCCGCAGCTTTTCGGTGATGCTTGTCGTCGCAGGCACGGCGGTCGGCCCTGCGCTGGCCGGCCCGATGATCGACGCCGGCTGGTCCGTTGCGCTCATCGCCGCGCTGTTCGCCGCCTTTGGCGGGTTCGCGACGCTGCTGGCGCTGGCCGGCCGGTTCCGCGCGCGGTTGCCGGCCTGAGCGCGATCGGCTAGGTTTCGCGAAAATTGCAACACACGCATTCATCACGTTCGAGGAGACGCAAATGGCGGAAGACATCGTCCCGGCGCAGCTTGCCCCCTACCCCGTCGAGGTGGAAGAAGGCCGCACCTACGCCTGGTGCCGCTGCGGCCGGTCCGCCAAGCAGCCGTTCTGCGACGGCGCGCACAAGGGCACGGGCATCGAGCCGCTGCGGTTTACGGCCGAACGCACTGAAACGGTGATGCTGTGCGGCTGCAAGGGCACTGACGACGAACCCTTCTGCGACGGCTCCCACAATCTGGCCTAGACGCCGCACCAACGGCGAATGATGGCCGTGTAGAGCTCCGCCGCTTCCGCGACCTTGTCGACGTAGCAAAACTCGTCGGTCTGGTGCGCCATGCGCGGCTCGCCAGGGCCGAGGATGATCGTCGGGATCGGGCCATAGCCCTCGCGCAGCGACGCCGCATCGGTGAAGTAAGGCGCGGCGCCGATCTGCGCCACGCCGCCATCCGGCGCGGCCATCATCTCGCGCAACTCGACGATCCACGCCACATCCGGCTCCGTCCAGACCGCTTCGGCCTCGGTCCCGAACGATACCGCGATATCCGGGCCGACGGTCTCGCGAAGCCGCTTCTTCAGCGCCGGCAAATCCACCGCCGGCGTCACCCGGATGTCCACGCCAAAGGATGCGCGATCCGGCACCGAATTGACGTTCATGCCGCCCCGGACCCAACCGACATTGAGCGTCGGCGAACCGAGATAAGGGTGCGCCGGCACGCGGAAGTCGAAATCTTCAAGCGCCCGGATCGCGCGGACCGCCTTGTAGATGGCATTGTCGCCCGCCTCTGGCATCGACGCATGCGCCGTGACGCCCTGCGCCAACCCCTCGAAGCGCAGAACGCCCTTGTGCCCCAGCCACAGCGCGTTCGACGTCGGCTCGGCCACGACCATCGCGCCCGCGCGGCCCAGCAGCCGCTGCTCGGCGAGCATCCGCGCGCCGTTCGTGCCGGTTTCCTCATCCGCCGTGATGACGATTTCGATGCCCGGCGTGCGCTCCAGCTTGTCGGCCAGCGCCACCGCCGCGCCGACGATCGCCGCCACGCCGCCCTTCATGTCCGACGATCCGCGCCCCAGCAGCTTGCCCCGGTCGATCTCCCCGCCGAACGGATCGAAGCTCCACTCCGCCGCGCCGAGTGGCACAACATCGGTATGCCCGGTCAGGCACAGCGCCGGCTTGTCCGGGAGGCCGCCGATCCGCGCGATCAGGCTCGGCCGCCCCTCCGCCAGCAGGTGGAAGCTGACCTGAAACCCCGCCTCTTCCAGAATTGCGCCGATATGCTCGGCACAGGCGGCTTCGTTGCCGGGCGGGTTCACTGTGTCGAACCGCACCAACTCCTGCGCCAGCGTAACGGGATCGACCCGGCTCATTGGTTCAGTTCCAGGCTTGCGTAGTGCTCCAGCACTTCCGGGTTGGCGAGCGCCTCCTTGTTCTTGATCTGGCGGCCATGGATGATGTCGCGCACGGCGATCTCCGTGATCTTGCCCGACTTGGTGCGCGGGATATCTGGCACCTGAACGATCTTCGCCGGAACGTGGCGCGGCGTCGCGCCTTCGCGGATCTGGCGCTTGATGCGGTCGCGCAGCGCGTCGTCCAGCTGTAGCCCCTCCTGCAGCACGACGAACAGCACGACGCGCACGTCATTGTCCCAACTCTGGCCGACGACGATCGACTCCCGGATTTCGGGAAGCTGCTCCACCTGCCGGTAAATCTCCGCCGTACCGATGCGCACGCCGCCGGGGTTCAGCGTGGCGTCCGAGCGGCCGAGAATGACGATGCCGCCATGCTCGGTCCACTGCGCGAAGTCCCCGTGATGCCAGATATTCGGGAAGCGCGCGAAATAGGCGTTGAAGTATTTCTCGCCGCTCGGATCGTTCCAGAAGCCCACCGGCATCGACGGGAACGGGCGCGTGCAGACCAGTTCGCCCTTCTCGCCGCGCACCGGGTTGCCGTCCTCATCGAACACATCGACGGCCATGCCGAGGCCCGGCCCCTGAATTTCGCCGGACCAGACTGGCTTATGCGGATTGCCCAGCACGAAGCAGGAGACGATGTCCGTCCCGCCCGAGATCGAGGCGAGATGAATGTCCGGCTTGATGGCGTCGTAGACGTAATCAAAGCTCTCCGGCACCAGCGGCGAGCCGGTGGAGGCCATCGTGCGCAGCTTCGACAGGTCGTGCGTGTCCCGCGGGCGCATCTCGTTCTTCTTCAGCGCGTCGACGTATTTTGCCGAGGTCCCGAAGAAGGTCATGCCCTCGGCCTGCGCGTAGTCGAACAGCACGTTGCCGTCCGGCGCAAACGGCGAACCGTCATAGAGCAGGATCGTCGCTTCGCAGGCCAGCGCGGCCACCAGCCAGTTCCACATCATCCAGCCGCAGGTGGTGAAGTAGAACACCCGGTCGCCGGCCTTCACATCACAGTGCAGCGCGTGCTCCTTGACCTGCTGGAGGAGCGCGCCGCCGGCTGCGTGCACGATGCATTTCGGCACGCCGGTCGTGCCCGACGAATACATGATGTAGACGGGGTGGTTGAACGGCACGCGAGTGAATTCGACCTCGCCCGGCACATGGGCGTTTATCGCAGAGGCCCAGGCGTGGCCTTTGTCCAGCATCTCAGCGGTGCGCTCGCTTTGATCCAGAAAGTCCGTGACAAGCACGAGTTCGACGCTCGGCATCTGCGGCACGATCTCGGCCAGCTTCTCGCCGATCTCGAAGCGTTTGCCGTTGTAATAATAGCCGTCGCAGGCGATCAGCACCTTCGGCTCGATCTGGC
>CAYYSM010000223.1:0-4863 GCA_964474225.1 uncultured Hyphomicrobiaceae bacterium | reverse complement strand
ACAACGCCGTCTGGGCCATCCCCGGCAGGCTGATGGGCGAGGACGGAAACCGGATCCGGGGCACCAAGAATACCGCAGCCCATTGGGTCGATCTCTCGCCGCAAGCCTTGGATGTTCTCAGCACCTGCCCGCGCCAATGTGGACCTTACGTGTTTTCGGTGACCGGCCGAACGCCGGTCTCCGGCTTCAGCAAGGCCAAGGCGCGCATCGATACGCTCATGAGCCAATTCCTGGGCCAGAAGCCAGAGGCTTGGCGCAACCACGACATCCGGCGCAGCGTCGCGACGCACATGGCCGAAGAGCTCGCCGTTGATGAAGGGGTCATCGAGCGCATCCTCAATCACAAGCCGCAGGGCATCAAGGCTGTCTACCAGCGTCAGCAATACCGCAACCGCCGGCGTGACGCGCTGTTCGAATGGGGGGCGCTCGTGGCCAGACTTGTGACCGATGAAGCCAGCGAATGACGTCGCCTATGCCGACTCAGATTATAAAGCCGCTCAGAAATCCCAAAAAAACTCAAAAATCGGAACCTGAGCAAAAAAGCGCTTATTCTCAAGGTCTTGATAAGCTCTTTACGGGCATATGTCGTCGTGAAATTAAAGGGCAAAAATGTATAAAATCGAGGGAAAGCTTCAGATCGAGTTGCCGACAGAGCGCCATTCCAAGCTGGGACGTTTATGGGAAAAACTGTTCATTGCGCTCTGCAGTATCGAGCGCGCCTATCTCGAACAAGGCCCTGAGCGCAGTGTCTATTACACCCGCGACGTGGCCAAGGAGTGTGTTAAGCTTTGCTGTGATGGCATGAGAGAAAGCTACAGAATTCTAGCTTCGCACGACCCAGAACTCCGTTTAGATCTTCAGCAAAATTTGGAGCTTACCCTCATACCAACACCTCTGACGATTTTGTATGTGGAGTTGGCCGAGTTGCAGAATGACCGACCCAGCAGACTACTGAGCAACCATCGACCACATGGCGCTAGCGAGAGCGCTCATAACCTGTTGAGACGCTTTGCCACGACGAAAGCGGTCGCCACTGTAGACGTGCTCCGAACAACGGGTTTGAGCTTGAATGAGGCGGCTGAGCGCGTGGCCAAAACACTCAATACAGCGAAATTTCCAAACCCACGCGGCAGGCCGTACGCTTCGGGAACCATAAAAGACTGGTGCAAACGTCGAAAGAAAAAGAAGGGTGATTTCAATAAGTTAATCGATCAGTCTCAACGCGAGCTTAAAGACCTGTTGGAAGATTGCAGGGAAATGGAACTCGACGATGAAAAAATGCGCGCCGTGATTCTCCAACGCCTGTACTCCTTCATCCAAGCAATCAGCTATGGCTATGAGTAGCCTTTAAAAGCGGGGGGAACTAGCGCCCTCCACTCCCGCAAACCGTAACCGCCGGACTGTTCCGCATCGCGCAGAGCGATGCGGAAATCAGCAAGAACCTGGATGCCTCGAGCTGCCCCGATTTTCTGCGCGATGGCGGCAGCGAGGCTTGGAGAGCATTGAGTAAGCTCTTCGACTATCACGCGACCTTCATGTTGAACACATAAATTCTGGATTCACTGCCCGGCCCCTGGTGGCGGAAAAGCAACGCCCACTGCCGAACGCGACCAAGTGTTCCGCAGTGGGCACCCTGATGGGCAAGTTACCACCGGGCAAACAGAATGCGTGCAGCCTCAGCCGTGGCGGCCGATAATCTTTTCCTGGGTATCACAATATGGCTGGTAATGTTGAGCAAGCCGCTGTGCTTGAACAAGGCGTATTCGACCCGGATCGACCCTCCCGGCGGCAAGACGATCCACGTTCCCCTCGACAAATACGGCGCCCACAAGCCAATGACCCGGGACGGTTTGCCAGGGTTCCGCGAACATTCCACCTCAAGCCAACCTCGTGCTCACGGCTCAACGCCGCCTCGCGCTTCGGCGAGGAGCTCACGCGCCGGCACTGAAGCGCGACGTGGTCCGCTGCATTGTCAGTCTTCAACTCGCCATCACTGCTTTATTGCCAAGCCAGATATCGGAGAGTGACGGCCTTTTATCTGGCGTGCCGAGCTCGACGCCAGCATCGCAGCCAAGGACCAACGGTTCAACGGATAGCGTCAAACCAGTAGCAGCGAGAAAGGGGTGGGACCAAGATTGTTCCATCCCACCAACCGTCTCCACGAGACTGTTCCGCATAGCGCAGGTAACCGCGTAAATCAGCGAGAACCAGATGGAGACGGTAATGAACAAAGATCCCTTGTTGACGCCGCACGACGCGGCACAATTTCTCGCTCTTTCGAGGAGTTGGCTGGCTAAGCTTCGGCTAACCGGCGACGGGCCGCCCTACGTCAAGCTAGGCCGGCAAGTCCGTTATCGGCTTAGCGATTTGGAGGCTTGGCTACAGGGTCAGGTGCGCCGCAGCACCAGCGAGGCTAGACGGAGGGCTTGCGAAACCTCGCGTGAAACGCGAGCAGCGTCCCTTCGCAGAAAAGACGAACCTACGGAAAGCCCCTTCAATAAAGAAGATGACGCGGCTGCGGACTCTAGCGCTTCCTCTGAAGACCATAGCAGCAGGGGAGGCCACTGATGCAGATGCAAGAAGAGATGTTCAAGCTCTGGATCGAAGACGGTCGCTGGCCTTGGAGATCCTGGACTGGGCATTCGGATTTGAGGCCAACCTTCCTGAAGCCGTCGGACGGGACGCGATGGATCGAGGTACAGGGCTTGTGGACTGTTGGCTCACGGTCCATGCGCGCCATGCTTTCCGCTTGCCGAGCCGAACTGCTGGTGAGGCTTATGCAGATGAGCTCGCAGTTTGGAGCTGTCGCAACCGCCCGCCTTTTGTAAAGCCTCGCGACCTCTTAGCCGGACATGAGATCCAAGGGATCCGGACCCCGGAGGCGATGAACGCGGCATGTCAAAGGCTTGTGGACAGAGTTTGGATGGCACCAGTTGGCGGAGTCGTGGACTATCGTGGCATCTTCGTGATGAACCCCCGGCTTTTGGCAACACTCTCCGGAACCCCCTAGCGGGCAAGCAGCGCCTGATGCCGAATGCGGCCCAGAGTCCGGCAGCAAGCGCATCTACGGACGGAAACCTGGTTAGCATAACGGCGCTATAGGGCAACTGTATCTCATTGATGCCCATTGTCCAGGATAGAGAACATGTCTTCTGGCGACATCGAGCACCCAAGTATGCTTGAACCCCAGCGGGTCGGTTCACACCGCGGCAGCATCCACAGCACGCCGCTCATCCTGCTGCGCGACCTCCGCCCCATGCTCGATGGCCTGTGGCTCGTCGATAAACTGCTCGGCGAGAATAGCTTCTCTGTCCTTTACGGCCAGCCGGGTTCTGGGAAGACGCTGCTGGCGCTCGATTTGGCCATGAGCATCGCCGCCGGATGCGAGTGGTTTGGCCGAACGGTCAGCCCCGGCGCTGTGATCTACGCCACCGGCGAGGGTGTGATGGGTGTGCGGCACCGGCTGATTGCGCTCAAACGCGAATATCGGAAAGCTGGCAAGATACCAGACGATAACGTCCCGCTTGCCCTTTATCCCGAAACGGTCAATCTCTTCCAGAGTGCGGACGATGCCCGCGATCTGATCAAGGCTTCAGAAGAATTGGAGGCCAAAACCCGCGAGCCCGTTGTCCTGATCGTGATCGACACGCTGGCCGATGCGCTTGCTGGCGGCGACGAGAACAGCGGCAAGGATATGGGCCTCCTTCTGAAACGAGTGCGCCGCATTCAGACGGAGACCGGCGCGCACGTCATGTTGGTCCACCACACCGGCAAGGACAGTGGCAGCGGTGCGCGCGGTCACAGTTCGCTGAAAGCCAAGTGCGACACGATGATCAAGGTTGAAAGCAACAAGGCCAGCATCGACAAGCAGAAGGACGCGCCGCAGAGCGAACCCCTGGCGTTCCAAATCAAAGCGGTCTTCCTCGGCAACAACAGGCATCGCGAACCGGAGTTCGCGCCGGTTATTGAGCCGCAGGCGCCGACAACCGATCCCGATGCGAAAATTGCCCGCCTCACACCCCAGCCGCGTCAAGCCTATGCGCTTCTGTGCAACCTTATAGAAAAGGACGGCATTCCGCCGCCAGAGGATCTTGGCGCTCCGGATGGCGTACGTGTTGTTACGGACGCAGAGTGGCGGCAAGCCTGCGAAACCGGCAATGTCTTCATCGGTCGCAATGGCAAGCCAAGCGAAAAGTCCATGAAGTCGAGGTTTTACAAGATCAAGAAAACGCTCATCGACCAGGACTTGATCGTCTCGCCAAAGGACAGCGGAATCGTGTGGCTCGCCCCCGGTAGCGGTAACTCTGACGCCCCGGCGGATTAGCCTGCAATGTTACCGCCTCAGCCGCGTTGGTAATCAGCGGTAACGTTCTGCGCGCACGGCTTTCGTTACGCCAAAACCGTTGCTCAGCGCGGCTTTGTGATATGTGCGGTAACCCGGTAACGTCGCGGTAATTTCAAGTGAGTTACCCCAAGTCCTTGCGAGGTAACTGGGTAACCCCCGCCTTTAGGCGGGGTACCCATTACCGCGGACCGAAGAAAATTCGATTACCTCGTGTCTCCAGGCGGCATAGGCCGCTGGCGCCCCAGCAGGGCGCCGCCCGCATGTCGCGCAAAGCTATCGCAGGGGGCATTGCAGTTCTTAACGCCATATGATCGCCTAGCCCATGGTCGGCAGCGCGAACTTGTATGGCCTTACCCCAATTAGCGGGGCGAACCAATCGGGACCGTCTTTAGGGACCGGTGCCCGTGAAGAGCGCAGCGACCTCAATGGCGACAGCTTCAAAGCGGCAACGGAAAACTACTAACTGCCGGAAAACTCATCCTGCTGCCAAATCAGATCGGGCGACACTGGCGGCTACA
>CAYYSM010000222.1:0-4864 GCA_964474225.1 uncultured Hyphomicrobiaceae bacterium | reverse complement strand
ATGGGCATGCTCTGTTCCAGGCGGCTCGCAGTCAGCCACTCTGCCCTGCGCCAGAAGGCCGGCACCAGCAACAATGCGATGAGCATCGCGATCAGGAAGCCCAGCGCGACCAGCATGACGTAAAGGATCATGGTCTTGCGGCTCCCCGATCAGACATGGCAACTCCCAAAACGCGGCAACGCAACGCCGCTCGCGATCCGCGATCGCGACCCCAGTTCACCTTCTTGCCGGATTATACCAGCACAGACAAGAAGGCTCTGTGAACGGCCGGACCTAGAACGGGTTCCAGGTCGGCTCGCGCGTATACTTCAAGTAACCGACATTCGCGCCCAGCCGCAGGCCGATGCCCGAGCGGATCGGTGCGAGCACCACATCGCCGTGACGCTGGAAGGTGATCCCGACGCCGCCGACGAAATAGGCCGAACCGTCAATGCCGGCGAAGCGGTGATAAATCTCGGCCGGATGCTGAACGTCGTAGACCAGGATCATGGTCTTCGAGCCTTCCGCCCCGAAATCATAGCCGATCGACGGGCCTTGCCAGAACACCTTGTGGCGGCCGAGATGCTTGGTATAGAGCACACCCTCGCCATAGCGCAGGCCCGCGACGAAGGCCCCGCCGGCCTCCTCGCCGAGGATGTAGCCGTTCGGATAGCCCTGCCGGGAGAAGGCGTATTCGACGACGCGCGCCAGTCCTTCGGTGACAGTGCCGAAGAAGCGGTGGCCAGCGGAGACGATCTCGTCGACGGTGTAGTCTTCGTCCTCGTCATAGGCTTCGCGCGGCGGCTCATCGTAATAGCGATCATCATACTGCCGGCTGCCTCGCGGCGGTTCGTCGTAATAGCGTTCATCGTAGCGGCGCGTGTCCCGAGGCGGCTCCTCGTAGGAGCGGTCGTCGTAGGACCGGCTGCCGCGCGGCGGCGCCAGGCTTTCCGGCTCGTAGCCGTCACGGCTGCCGAGGTCGTCCTGTGCGTTGCTGTCCTCGCCCTGCCACGGCGGCAGATAGCCCTCCTGCTGCTGGCTTTGCGCCAGTTTGATCGGCTCCGCGCCGCCAGCCGGCGCATGCAGTACGAAGGCAAGCGCGAAGGCCACAAAGGCCAGCGGCTTCATCAACCCCGTCATCGGATCGGTCTCCCGTTCTCAAAGCCTTCGCCCGCACGTCTCCCGCGGGGCGAATCGGCATCCCACTTCAACCTTTGCGGATAATGGTAAACTGTGGCTAAAGCCCGCCAATATTGCCGCCGCGTGCAGTGTCAATCCTGCACAGGCGCGCGGCCCCAGGCGATGAAGCCGGGGTTGACATAGCCGTCCTCCGCCTTGCCATAAGCGAGCGGCGCGCCATCCTCGGCGAGCACGACGCCGCCCGCCGCACGCAGGATCGCATCGCCCGCGGCGGTGTCCCATTCGCAGGTGGGGCCGAGCCGGGGATAGACATCCGCCAGCCCCTCCGCGATCCGGCAGAATTTGAGCGAGGAGCCGGCCTGTGTCGTTTCGGTGACGCCGTGGGTTTCGAGGAAGCGCTCGGTCGCCGGGTTCATATGCGAGCGGCTGGCGAGCGCCACGAGCTGCCCCGGCGTCGGGGCGCGGGTGCGCAGCGGCGTGTAGGGCATCGAGTCCAGCGGTTTGACATCGCCCGTGCCGACCTGCGCCTTGATTGCGCGGTCCTCAGCCAGCGTGACGTAAAGCGCGCCGAGCGCCGGCGTCAGGATCAGCCCGAAGCGCGGCCTGCCGTTCTTCACCAGCGCGATGTTGACGGTGAACTCGCCGGAGCCGCTGACGAATTCCTTGGTCCCGTCGAGCGGGTCCACGAGGAAGAAGACATCGCCCGTCTGGGGCACCTCGCCGGCCGCGACGGCCTCTTCCGCGATCACCGGGATGCCCGCCGCGGCGTGCATCAGATCGCCGAGGATGATCTGCTCGGCTGCCTCGTCCGCATCCGTGACCGGGCTGGCATCGGCCTTTTCGCGGACATCCAGTTCGCCGGCGTAAATCTCGCGGATCGCCTGCCCGGCGCGCTGCGCCGTTTCGGTCAGCGCCGCAGCCAGCGCGTCGAAGTCGATTTCAGGCGTCGTCATGGCAATCTCCGCGCCGGCCGCATTTGCCGGAAGACGTATCAGCTTGACCGCCGCCCGCCAAGCGGCGGGGTTTGAGTCGCGCTTGCGTTGAAGCCGCCGCAAAGTTTTTCCACTATCTTGTGCGTGAAAACGGCTGAAATTAAGGGAAACTGCGGAGATTGGGGCGGATATGGCCAAAGCCGCTTGGCAGTCGCGGGCGAACGCCTATACCACTTAAGGGTGTGGCGGCAGGGCACGCGCCAGCACCCGATCCATGAGCGGGGGGTTTTCGGAAAGCGGACTTGATTGTGCCATGCCGGCGATTTTTTCTGCCGCGGAACCACCGTGCCGGGGCGGATACGAGACGGACGAATTCTTGAGGAGGCGCAATGACAGTGAAGCCGGCTTTGGCCGACATCCAGCTGACGGCGTTCATGTCGAGCAGGATTTGCCACGATCTCGTCGGCCCCATCGGGGCGATCAACAACGGTCTGGAACTGCTGGAAGAAGAAACCGACGAGGACGCGCGCGCCTATGCGCAGGAGGTCATCCTCAACAGCGCGCAGGCCGCATGGACGCGGCTGGAGTTTGCGCGGCTCGCCTTTGGCGCGTCCTCCGGCATGGGCCAGGCGATCGACATCGGCCAGGCCGAGCGGATCGCGCGCGGCTATGTCGAGGAAGGCAAGCATCGGCTGCACTGGCACGCGCCGAAGGATGTCCAACTCGACAAGAGCCATGCGCGGCTGTTGATGATGATGATCGCCATCTCCATTCCGGCGCTGCCGGTAGGCGGCGAGCTGCACGTGGACGTGACCACCGGGCACGGGGCGCCGACGCTGACCGTGCGCTGCGCGGGCCGCAATGCGCGCATTCCCGACAAGGTGGACGGCATCCTGTCCGGCACGGACCTGGACGAACTCGATCCGCGCTCGATCCTGCCGTATTACGCCGCGCGGCTGGCGGACGAGGCCGGCATGGCGATCACCGTCGTCAAGGCGGACGGGGACGTCGTGTTCACCGCCGCGCCCGCGTAGCTCTTTAGCGTTTGATTAAAGTCTGACGCGCACTCTCCACGCCGGTTCCGCGTCAAGAGTGAGCGTCTCCCATGCCTTATTGCCTGATCGCCGATGACAGCCCGGCCATGCGCAAGGTGCTGCGCGGCCTGCTTGACGAGCTTGGTTTCGAGGCCGGCGAGGCGGCCAACGGCCTTGAGGCGCTGGAAAGCTGCCGGGCGCGCACGCCCGACGCGCTGCTGCTGGACTGGAACATGCCGGTCATGGACGGGCTGGAGGTGGTGGCGGCGCTGGGCGAGGCCGGGCAGCGCCCCAAAGTGATCTTCTGCACGAGTGGCGCGGACTCGGCACCGATCATCCGCGCGATGGCGGCCGGCGCGAGCGAATATCTCGTCAAACCGTTCGACAGGGACCTGCTCGCCAGCAAGTTCGCGGCGCTCGGTTTCGCTTGATGACACCCTGATTCCGTCTCCGCCATCCATTCAACAATCGCGTCTTGCGCGTATAGGCATTTCGTCGCACCATAACGCACTCGTGAACGAAGAACGCGGTACGAACGCGCGCATTTTGGAGGAAACGCGACGCGCCGACAGGAACCGGCAGCGGCGCAACGCCTTGGAGGTGTGTCATGAATGTGGCGTCCATCCTGAAGCACAAGGGCCGCGATTGCGCGACGATCAAGCCCGACCAGAGCGTGCACGAGGCCGTCCGGCTGATGGCCGACAAGAGGATCGGCGCGCTGGTCGTGGTGGACGACGCCGGGGACATCGCCGGCATCGTTTCGGAGCGCGACATCGTCGCCAATCTCGCGAACGGGCAGGCCGAACTGCTTGCCGCCCCGGTCGCACGGATCATGACGCGCGAGGTGTTCACCTGCAGCCCGTCGGACAGCACCGAGCAGCTCATGGCTCAGATGACGCGCAGCCGCATCCGTCACCTTCCGGTGAAGGAAGAGGGCAAGCTGACCGGGATCGTGTCGATCGGCGATGTTGTCAAATGGCGGATCGCGGAGATCGAGTCGCGCAACGCCGCCCTGCAGGAATATATCGCGACGGGCTAATCGCCCTTGCCGTAAACCGCTTCAGGGTCGAACAGCCGTTCGGCGTCGCACATCTCCAGACGGGTTTCGCGGCCGGCGGACTGGGCCAGCGATACCGCGCGGTAAAAGCATGAGCGCCGGCCCGTGTGGCAACAGCCGCCAGAGCGCGCCATGCGCACCTTGAGCCAGATCGCGTCCTGATCGCAGTCAGTGCGCATCTCGACCACCTCCTGGGTGTTGCCGCTGGTCTCGCCTTTTCGCCACAGCTTGCCGCGCGAACGGCTCCAGTAGTGCGCCTGGCCGGTTTCGATCGTTCGGGCCACCGCGAGGGCGTTCATGTAGGCGAGCATCAGCACCTCGCCCGTTTCCGCATCCGTCACGATCGCGGGCAGCACGCCCCCTTCGCCGAATTTCGGCGCGAAAACCTCGCCTTCCTCGATGTCCACATCCTCGCGCGCGGCGAAGCGCGGCTGCTCGTCCTTGTTCATTGTCCGTTCCTTGCCGAGGCGCGGCTTTCCACAGCGGCGCGCCGGGGAAGCCCCTACACATTGCCGCGAAATGTTGTACAACGCTGGCCATGGTGCAAGCCAAGCAATCCGACGCCCCGGCCGCCGAAAGCCCTTCGCGCCTTTCGCCCGAAGCGATCGCGGAAATGTTCCGCCGCTTCCAGGCGGTGAAGCCCGCGCCCGAGAGCGAGCTGGACTATCGCAACCCGTTCACGCTGCTTGTGGCCGTGGTGCTGTCGGCGCAGGCGACGGATG
>CAYYSM010000221.1:0-4867 GCA_964474225.1 uncultured Hyphomicrobiaceae bacterium | reverse complement strand
TCTGCCACAACGGCGAGATCAACACGCTGCGCGGCAACATCAACTGGATGGCCGCGCGCCAGGCGGCGATGACGTCGGACGTGTTCGGCGCGGATCTCGACCGGCTCTGGCCGCTGATCCCGGAAGGGCAGTCGGACAGCGCCTGCTTCGACAACGCGCTGGAACTGCTGGTGCGCGCGGGCTATCCGCTCGTGCACGCGATGATGCTGTTGATCCCGGAGGCCTGGGCGGGCAACCCGCTCATGGATGACAAGCGCCGCGCCTTTTACGAATACTATGCCGCGCTCATGGAGCCGTGGGACGGGCCGGCGGCGGTGGCCTTCACCGACGGCCGCCAGATCGGCGCGACGCTGGACCGCAACGGCCTGCGCCCGGCGCGCTATGTCGTGACCAGCGATGACGAGGTGATCCTGTCCTCCGAAGTCGGCGTGCTGCCGGTGCCGGAGGAGAGCATCGTGCACAAGTGGCGGCTGCAGCCGGGCCGGATGCTGCTGATCGACCTCGACAAGAAGCGCATTGTCTCCGACGAGGAGATCAAGGCGGAGCTGGCCAACGAGCACCCGTATCAGCGCTGGCTCGATCAGGGGCAGATTCAGATCGAGAACCTGCCTGAGGTGGCGCCGCGCCGGGAGCATGCCACCTCAAACGTGGCGCTGCTCGACCGCCAGCAGGCGTTCGGCTACACCGAGGAAAGCTGGCGCGTCATCATGGCGCCGATGGTCATGAAAGGCGAGGAGCCGGTCGGCTCGATGGGCACGGACACACCGGTTTCCGCGCTGTCCAGCCGCCCGAAGCTGCTGCACACCTATTTCAAGCAGAATTTCGCGCAGGTGACGAACCCGCCGATCGACCCGATCCGCGAGGAACTGGTCATGTCGCTGGTCTCGTTCATCGGGCCGCGGCCGAACCTGCTCGACCCGCAGGCGATGTCCGGCATGAAGCGGCTTGAGGTCGGCCAGCCGATCCTCACCGACGAGAAGCTGGAGCGTATCCGCCAGATCGGCGACGTTGCGGGCAACGATTTCCGTACCGTCACGCTCGACATGACCTATCCGGTCGAGCACGGCGCGGACGGCATGGAAGGCGCGATAGCCGCGCTGTGCGACGAGGCCGAACAGAGCGTGCGCGACGGCTACAACATTGTCATCCTGTCGGACCGCAAGGTGTCGCCGTCCCGCGTGGCGATCCCGGCGCTGCTGGCCACCTCGTCGGTGCATCATCACCTGATCCGCAAGGGCCTGCGCACGACCGTCGGAATCGTCGTCGAAACCGGCGAGGCGCATGAGGTCCACCAGTTCTGCACGCTGGCGGGCTATGGCGCAGAGGCGATCAACCCGTATCTCGCCTTCGAGACGATCCGCGAGAACCTTGATGAGTTCGAGGGGGAGATTTCCGAGGAAGAGGCGATCCACCGCTACATCAAGGCGATCGACAAGGGTATTCTGAAGGTCATGTCCAAGATGGGCATCTCGACCTATCAGTCGTATTGCGGCGCGCAGATTTTCGACGCGGTGGGTCTGCAGAGCGAGTTTCTGGACAAGTACTTTACCGGCACGCAATGCCAGATCGAGGGCGCGGGCTTGCCGGAGGTCGCCGAGGAGACGATGCGCCGGCACCAGCGCGCGTTTAGCGAGGACCCGGTGCTGCGCAACGCGCTCGACGTCGGCGGCGAATACGCCGTGCGTGTGCGCGGCGAGACCCATGCCTGGCGCGCGGAGGTCGTCGCCGACCTGCAGCACGCGGTGCGCGGCAACCTGCCGGACAAGTACCGCGAATACGCCAAGCGCATTAACGAGCAGAATGAGGATCTGCTGACGCTGCGCGGCCTGTTCCGCATCCGCAGCGCCGAGGAGCTGGGGCGCAAGCCCGTGCCGCTGGAGGAGGTCGAGCCGGCCAAGGAGATCGTCAAGCGCTTCGCCACCGGGGCGATGTCGTTCGGCTCGATCAGCCGTGAGGCGCACACGACGCTGGCGATCGGCATGAACCGCATCGGCGGGCGGTCGAACACTGGCGAGGGCGGCGAGGAATCCGACCGCTACACGCCGATGCCCAACGGCGATTCGATGCGCTCGGCGATCAAGCAGGTCGCCTCGGGCCGCTTCGGCGTGACGACCGAATATCTCGTCAACTCCGACGCCATGCAGATCAAGATGGTGCAGGGCGCGAAGCCAGGCGAAGGCGGTCAGCTGCCGGGCCACAAGGTTGATGCGACAATCGCGAAAGTCCGGCACTCGACGCCGGGCGTCGGCCTGATCTCGCCGCCGCCGCACCATGACATCTATTCGATCGAGGACCTGGCGCAGCTCATCTTCGACCTGAAGAACGTCAACCCGGACGGCCAGGTGAGCGTGAAGCTCGGCTCGGAGATCGGCGTTGGCACGGTCGCAGCGGGTGTGTCGAAAGCGGGCGCGGATCATGTGACGGTGGCCGGCTTCGAGGGCGGCACGGGCGCAAGCCCGCTCACCTCGATCAAGCACGCTGGCAGCCCGTGGGAGCTGGGCCTGGCCGAAACGCAGCAGACCCTGGTCGTCAACAACCTTCGCAGCCGCATCACAGTGCAGGTCGACGGCGGCTTCCGCACGGGGCGCGACGTGGCCATCGGCGCGCTGCTAGGCGCGGATGATTTCGGCTTCGCCACCGCGCCGCTGATCGCCGTCGGCTGCATCATGATGCGCAAGTGCCACCTGAATACGTGCCCGGTTGGCGTGGCCACGCAGGACCCGGTGCTGCGCAAGCGCTTCAAGGGCCAGCCGGAGCATGTGGTCAACTACTTCTTCTTCGTTGCGGAGGAGGTTCGCGAGTTGATGGCCGAGATGGGCTTCCGCAGTTTCGATGAAATGATCGGCAAGACCGAATTCATCGACGTGCAAAGCGCGGTCGACCACTGGAAGGCGCATGGCCTCGACCTGTCGAAGCTGCTGCACATGCCGGCGGTGAAGAATGACAGCGAGCGGTACAACTCCGAGCCCCAGCCGGACCGACTGGCCACCGTGCTCGACCGCCAGCTCATCAAGCTGGCCGAGCCTGCGCTGGAGCGGAAGGAGCCGGTCAAGCTGGAAATGTCGATCCGCAACACGGACCGCACCACGGGCGCGATGCTCTCCGGCGAAATTGCCAAGCGCTATGGCCATGAGGGTCTGCCGGAAGACACGATCTGGATCACCTTCAACGGCACCGCGGGCCAGAGCTTCGGCGCGTGGGGCGCGGCCGGCCTCACGCTCGACCTGATCGGCGACGGCAACGACTACGTCGGCAAGGGGCTGTCGGGCGGCAAGCTGATCGTGCGGCCGAACCCGCGCTCCGGCATCGTTCCGGAAGAGAGCATCATTATCGGCAACACCGTGCTCTACGGCGCGATTACAGGCGAGTGCTACTTCCGCGGCATCGCTGGCGAGCGCTTCGCCGTGCGCAACTCCGGCGCGACAGCGGTGGTCGAGGGCGTGGGAGATCACGGCTGCGAATACATGACCGGCGGCGTGGTCTGCGTCATCGGGCCGACCGGGCGGAACTTCGCGGCCGGCATGTCGGGCGGCATCGCCTATGTGCTGGATGAGGACGGCGACTTCGAGCGCCGCTGCAATCTCGCGATGGTCGATCTGGAGCCGGTCCCGGCCGAGGACGAGGCGGTCAAGACGTTCGGCTACAAATACGCCGAGCTTGAAGAACGCCACGGCGTGGTGAAGGTTGGCCACCACCTCAGCGAAATGGACGAGCGCCGTCTGCGCACGCTCATCGAGAACCACCGCCGCTACACCGGCTCGGAGCGGGCCAAGCACATCCTGGAGAACTGGGACGCCTACCGGCCCAAATTCGTGAAGGTCATGCCGATGGAATACCGTCGCGCGCTGGAAGAGATGGAGCGCCGCATGGAAGAGGACACCACCGGCCTCGACGTTCTCGAAATCGGCATGCGCAGCGCGGAGTAACGAAGGCAGACGCGCGGGCTGACGCCGCGCGCACAACGCTTCAAGGGACGACGAGATGGGAAAGGTTACGGGCTTTCTGGAAATTGACCGGCGTGATCTGAGCTATGAGCCGCCGGAGGAGCGGATCAAGACCTTCCGCGAATTCATCGTGCCGCTGCCAGAAGGCGAGACGCAGAAGCAGGCGGCGCGCTGCATGGATTGCGGCATCCCGTACTGCCACACCGGCTGCCCGGTCAACAACCAGATCCCCGACTGGAACGACCTCGTCTATCACGGCGACTGGGAAGAGGCGGCGCGCAACCTGCACTCGACCAACAACTTCCCGGAGGTGACGGGCCGCGTTTGCCCGGCCCCGTGCGAGGCAGCCTGCACGCTCAACCTCGAAGACTCGCCGGTGAGCATCAAGGCCATTGAAAAATCCATCGCGGACAAGGCCTTCGATGCCGGCTGGGTGACGCCGCAGCCGCCGACGCACAAGACGGGCAAGCGCGTGGCGGTCGTCGGCTCCGGCCCCGCGGGCATGTCGGCAGCGCAGCAACTCGCGCGCACCGGCCACGACGTTCATGTCTATGAGCGCAACGCGCACCCCGGCGGGCTGATGCGATACGGCATCCCGGACTTCAAGATGGAAAAACACATCGTCGAGCGCCGCGTGGCGCAGATGGAGGCCGAAGGTGTCACCTTCCACTGCAACACCGAAGTCGGCAACGACATCAGCGCCGAGCAGCTCGAAAGCGAATATGACGCGGTGCTGATGGCTGGCGGCGCGGAGTATCCGCGCGATCTGCCGATTCCCGGCCGCGAGCTGGACGGCATCCATTTCGCGATGGACTTCCTGACCCAGCAGAACCGCCGCATTTCCGGTGAACCGCTGGGCGATGTCGAACCTCTGACCGCGACGGGCAAGCATGTCATCGTCATCGGCGGCGGCGACACCGGCT
>CAYYSM010000220.1:0-4874 GCA_964474225.1 uncultured Hyphomicrobiaceae bacterium | reverse complement strand
CCGTTCGATTGCGTGTGTCACTTTATAGCCAATCCTGGAGGATCGGGATCAGCGGCAAATCCGCCGCGGGCATGGGATAATCGCGCAGCCGCGCGGCGCGCACCCATTTCAGCGCGGCATGTTCGCGGCAAGCAAGCTCGCCCTCCCACTTGCGGCAGATATAAAGCGGCATCAACAGGTGGAACTCATCATAAGAGTGGCTGGCGAAGGTCAGCGGGGCGAGGCAGGGCAGGGGGACGGTGATCGCCAGTTCCTCCTCAAGCTCGCGGATCAGCGCGGCTTCCGGCGTTTCGCCCGGCTCCACCTTGCCGCCGGGAAACTCCCATAGCCCCGCCAGTTTCCGGCCCTCCGGGCGCTGGGCGAGCAAAACGCGGTTGTCCGCGTCGATCAGTGCGCAGGCGACGACGAGGATGATCGGGTTGGCCGGGGCGGTCGTCACTGCGCCTGCTCAACTGCGATAATCAGCGTTGATGTCGATATAGCCGTGGGTCAGGTCGGTGGTCCACACGGTCGCCGCGCCGGGACCGCTCAAGCCCGCATAGACCCGTATCAACAACTCGTCGCGCTTCATGTACTCGGCCGCTTCCGTCTCCTGGTAATCCGGGTGGACCGCGCCGCCCGCCGCGATTGGGATTTCGCCGAACCAGATCGCCAGTTCGCCCGGGTCGATCTCGACGCCGGCCTTGCCAACGGCCATCACGATCCGCCCCCAATTCGGGTCCTCGCCGGCGAGCGCGGTTTTCACCAGCGGCGAGTTGGCGATAGAAAAGGCGATTGCTTGTGCGTCCGCGTCGGTCTGCGCGCCGTCCACGCGGATGGTCACGAATTTGGTCAGCCCCTCGCCGTCCTTGACCACCTGATGCGCGAGGTCGAGCGTGAGTTCATCGAGCGCGAGCCGGAACGCTTCGAGCCGCGGGTCGTGCGGGTCGGTGACTTCCGGCGCGCCGCGCTCTCGCGCTGCGCCCGTGGCGAACAGCAGCACCGTGTCGCTCGTGGAAGTGTCGCTGTCCACCGTGATGCGGTTGAAGCTCTGTCCGACCGTCTCCTGGCACAGCGTCTGCAGCGTCTCGCGGGGCAGCGGCGCGTCGGTAAACAGGAAAGCCAGCATGGTCGCCATGTTCGGCGCGATCATGCCCGAGCCCTTGGCGATGCCGTTGATCGTGACCTCGACGCCGTCGATCTCGGTGGTGCGAGTTGCGAGCTTCGGGAAGGTGTCGGTGGTCATGATCGCGCGAGCGGCGTCCTCCCAGGCGTCCGGCTGGACCGCGTCGTGCAGGCCGCGCAGCGTGTCCGCGAAGGCGGGGACTTCCAGCGGCTCGCCGATCACGCCGGTCGACGCCAGGAACACATCCTCCGGCGCGCAGCCTTCCATCTCGGCGGCAATCTGCGCGGTCAGGTGCACCGTATCCACGCCGCGCTGGCCGGTGAAGGCGTTGGCGTTGCCGGAATTGACAACCAGCGCCCGCGCCCGCCGGCCGTCGCTCAAGAGGCTGCGGCACCAGTTGACCGCCGGGGAGGGCGTCCGCGAGGTGGTCAGCGCGCCGCCCACCTGCGCGCCGTCAGCGAAGCGCACCAGCAGCAGATCCTTGCGGCCCTGATAGCGGATGCCCGCCTCGACAGCCGCCAGCGCCACGCCGCCGATGGCCGGCAGCGTGGGCAGTTCCGTTGGCGCGAAGGGCGACGGCTTCGTCATTGGGCGTTGCCGCCCTCCTGCTCGTCCTGCTGCAGGCTTTCGTCGAGGACCTCGACATTGGCCGCGTCGCGCAGCTCGGTCATGCGCGTTTGAAGCTGCTGGCGGATCAGCGAGGATTTGAGCTGCTCCTTGATGTCCGCGAACTTCGGCGGCTCGCGGTCGCGCTTCTCCTCGACCTTGATGACATGCCAGCCGAAGCGCGTTCTCACCGGCTCGGAGATTTCGCCGGTCTCCATCGCGAAGGCGGCTTCGGCGAATGGCGTCACCATTTGCTCCTTGGAAAAGAAGCCGAGATCGCCGCCATTGGCCGCGCTCGGGCCGGTCGACTCCTGCTGGGCCAGTTCCGCGAAGTCGGCGCCGTCATTCAGCTGCTCAATGATCGCCTTGGCCTCGTCCTCGGTCTCGACAAGAATGTGCCGCGCGCGCACTTCCGCCTCCGGCTCGGCGCTGCCGATGCGCTCGTCATAAAGCTGCTGCGCGGCCTCGTCGGTCACGTTGGCGCGGATTTCCTCCTGGAAGAAGACGTCGCGGAGCGCACGCAGCTCATAATACCGGGATAGCCGCTTGTACTGGTCGGTATCCTCCAACCCGGCCTCGCGCGCGGCCTCGGCCAGCAGCGTCAGCTCGACGACGTATTGCAGCACGACCTCGTCGCGCGTCTCGGACGGCAACTGGGCAAGGTCAGGCCCAAGCTCGTCCTCTGCCAGGTCGAGTTGGCCGCGGGTGATGGGCGTGCCGTCCACGCGGGCGACGACCTCATCCGGGTTGCTCTCCTGATCCTGCGCGAAGCCATGCGGCGTGAGAAGCGCGCCGGTAATCGCCGCGGCGATCGCCACGCAGAATACAGCGGTAAGGGCACGAATAGTCACGGAATTCACCTCGATTTGAGCGGGGTTTCACAGAATGTTTCGGCCGGAACTGGGCGGAGCGGCGCGGTATTTCAAGCTGCCCTGCCGCGCAAGATCAGCTACCGGGATGCGTTTTGTCTTTAACGGCGCCCTTGTAGCGGTTTCGCCGGCGCGATGCAAAGCCGATCAATGCGGGCCGCGGCGCGCGCGTCGGCGCGTTGACAGGGGCAGACGCCCCGCTTATTTCCAGAGTATCCTGCGGCGTGGCCGCGCACGTTCCCACGGGCCATGAAAAGGGCAAACTGCAGGGGCGGAGTGCGCGGGTCGAACAGGGCAGCTGTCATGGCCTCCAGCCGAATGGAAGATATTGTGTTGAGCAGGCCCGGCGCGCGCTGATGTCCGCGCGATACGTGGCTGCAAGCCGATAACGAGGAAGGCTCAAGAATTATGGTTTCGTTGGATGCGATCGTCGGGAAATTTTTCGGGTCCGCGAATGATCGCAAGCTGAAGAAATACGGCCCCCGTGTTGAGGCGATCAACGCGCTGGAACCTGAACTGGAACAACTCTCCGACGACGAATTGCGCGCGCGCACCGATGCGTTCCGCGAGCAGATCACGAACGGCGCGAAGCTCAACGATCTGCTGGTGCCGGCTTTTGCCACGGTCCGCGAGGCGGCGAAGCGTACGCTGGGCCAGCGCCATTTCGATGTTCAGCTTATTGGCGGCATGGTGCTGCACGAGGGCGACATCGCCGAGATGAAGACGGGCGAGGGCAAGACGCTCGTCGCCACGCTGCCGGTGTATCTGAATGCGCTGACCGGGCGCGGCGTGCATGTGGTGACCGTCAACGACTATCTCGCCAAGCGCGACGCCGAATGGATGGGCGCGATCTACGAGTTTCTTGGCCTGAGCGTCGGCTGCATCCTGCATGAGCTGAACGACGAGCAGCGGATGCAGGCTTACGGCTGCGATGTCACCTACGGCACGAACAACGAGTTCGGCTTCGACTATCTCCGCGACAATATGAAGTATTCGACCTCGGAAATGGTTCAGTTTGGTGGCCGCCCGTGGGAGCTGGCCGGTCACTACTTTGCCATCGTCGACGAGGTCGACTCGATTCTCATCGATGAGGCGCGTACGCCGCTCATCATCTCCGGTCCGGTTGAAGACCGCACCGAGCTTTACACCGCCGTCGATGCCGTTATCCCGCAGCTGGAGGAGGATGACTTCGAGCTCGACGAAAAGATGCGCCAGGTCACGCTGACCGAGAAGGGCAACGAGCACGCCGAGGAACTCCTCAAGAAGGAGGGGCTCATCAAGGACGACGGCTCGATGTATGACATCGAGAACGTCACGCTCGTTCACCACGTCAACCAGGCGCTCAAGGCGCATACGCTGTTCCTGCGCGACCGCGACTACATCGTGAAGAACGGCCAGGTCGTCATCATCGACGAGTTCACTGGCCGCATGATGGAAGGCCGGCGCTACTCCGAAGGTCTGCACCAGGCGCTGGAGGCCAAGGAAGGCGTGAAGATTCAGCCGGAGAACGTCACGCTCGCGTCCATCACCTTCCAGAATTACTTCCGGCTATACGACAAGTTGGCGGGCATGACGGGCACGGCCGTGACCGAGGCGGCGGAGTTCGCGGACATCTACGGCCTTGGCGTGACCGAGGTGCCGACCAACAGGCCGATGATCCGCGACGATCAGCATGACGAGGTCTACCGGACCTTCGAGGAGAAGATCAACGCGATCATCGAGGACATCAAGGACTGCAAGGAGCGCGGCCAGCCGATGCTGGTGGGCACCACCTCGATCGAGAAGTCCGAGATGCTCGCGGCGCGGCTAAAGAAGATGAAGATCCCGCACCAGGTTCTCAACGCGCGCTACCATGAGCAAGAGGCGTTCATCATCGCTCAGGCCGGCGTGCCGGGCGCCGTGACGATCGCCACGAACATGGCCGGCCGCGGCACCGACATTCAGCTCGGCGGCAACTCCGACATGCGCCTGCAGATGTGGCTGAATGAACAGCGCGAGAAGGGCAAGGAACCGACCGAGGAGCAGATCGAGGCGCAGCGCAAAAAGATTGGCGCCGATGTCGCCGAGAAAAAGCAGAAGGCGCTTGAAGCCGGCGGGCTTTATGTGATCGGCACGGAGCGCCACGAGTCCCGGCGAATCGACAACCAGTTGCGTGGCCGCTCCGGCCGTCAGGGCGATCCAGGCGCGTCGAAGTTCTACCTATCGCTGGAAGACGATCTCATGCGCATCTTCGGCTCCGACCGCATGGACGGCATGCTCAAGCGGCTCGGCCTGGAAGAGGGCGAGGCGATCGT
>CAYYSM010000219.1:0-4950 GCA_964474225.1 uncultured Hyphomicrobiaceae bacterium | reverse complement strand
CCGTGTCTGCGAAGCGGCGTGATGCGCCGCATCGCGCACGGGATGACAGCGGGTCTCGCGGCTGACAGCGCTTTATCGGATCGGGTGATGTCGTGATTCCGGACGCACAGATGTTGGAGGTTTCATGAGCCGTTTTACCGAGGCGCTGCAGCGCTGGCTCGGCGCGCCGCCGCTTGAGCGCCGGGGCAGCCTGACGGGGCCGTTTCTGGCGTTCCAGGGCCACGCGCAGCCGGTCTGGTCGCCGCGCAATACGGCTGCGATGGCCCGCGAGGGCTTTATGAAGAACCCGGTGGTATACCGTTCAGTGCGCATGATCGCCGAGGCCGCCGCGTCGGTGCCGCTGCGTTTGTTCGACGGCGCTGAAGAGCTGGAAACGCATCCGTTTCTGGACCTGCTCACGCGGCCCAACGCGGGCGAGTGCGCGCCCGACCTGTTCGAGGCGTGGTACGGCGCGCTGTTGATCTCGGGCAACGCCTACATGGAGGCGGTGGCGCTGGACGGGCAGCCGCGCGAATTGCACGTGCTGCGCTCGGACCGGATGCGTATCGCGCCCGGCGCGGATGGCTGGCCCTGCGCCTATGAATACCAGGCCGACGGACAGACGCTGCGCCTCGAGCAGGAGGTCGCCGGGGTGCGCCCGATCCTGCACAGGCGGCAATACCACCCGGTCAACGACCATTACGGCATGAGCCCGCTGGAGGCCGCCGCGATGGCGATCGACATCCACAATGCCGCGTCCGGGTGGAATAAGGCGCTGCTCGACAACGCCGCGCAGCCTTCCGGCGCGCTGGTCTATTCGTCGGGCGACGGGCATCTGAGCGAAGAGCAGTACGAGCGGCTCAAGACCGAGCTTGAGACGACGTTCTCAGGCGCGCGTAATGCTGGGCGGCCGATGCTGCTGGAAGGCGGGCTGGACTGGAAGATGATGTCGATGAGCCCGCGCGACATGGATTTCATCAGCGCGAAGAACCTTGCCGCGCGCGAGATCGCGCTGGCTTTAGGCGTGCCGCCGATGCTGCTGGGCATCCCCGGCGACAACACCTATTCGAATTTCCAGGAGGCGAACCGCAGCTTCTGGCGTCAGACAGTGCTGCCTCTGGTGAACCGCACGCTGCAGGCGCTGGGCGGCTGGCTCGCCCCGGCTTACGGCGAGGGGCTGGCGCTGAAACCCGCGCTCGACCGGATCGACGCGCTGTCGACCGAGCGCGCGGCGCTGTGGGAGCGGGTCGAGGATGCGTCGTTCCTCACGGTCAACGAGAAGCGCGCCGCGATCGGCTACGGCCCGGTCGAGGGCGGCGACATGCTTAAAGCGGCGAGTTGATCCCATGAAAAATCTGAGCGTGAAACGCGCGGTCACACCGCTGCGCCGGGAGCGCGCGCCCGTTCGCGTGAGCGAGAGCGACGGTCGCGTCGAGGGCTATGCCAGCCTGTTCGGCGTGCCCGATCATGGCGGCGATGTCGTCATGCCCGGCGCGTTCGCGGGCAGCTTGCGCGGGCGCGGGGCTGATGGTGTGCGCTTCCTGTTCCAGCACGACCCGGGCCAGCCGATCGGCGTGTGGGACGAGATCCGCGAAGACAAGCGCGGCCTTTACGTGCGCGGGCGGCTGATCGGCGGGGTGATGCGGGCGCGTGAGGTCGCGGAAATGCTCCGGGCGGGCGCGCTGGACGGCCTGTCGATCGGCTTTCGCACCGTGCGGGCGGACCGCGATCCGCGCCTACGCACGCGCCGGCTTCACGAGATCGACCTCTGGGAAATCTCGGTTGTCACGTTCCCGATGCTGCCCGGCGCGAAGGTCAGCCGCGTCGAGCAGGCCGGCGCAACAGCAGCCCTCGCCGGGCGGCTAAATGCAATGTCGTCGGGGCTGCGGCGCGCGTCCCGGCACCCATCCTTTCATCCCAGGCAAACGAGGAGACCATGAGCGAGACATACAGTCCCGACTACGAAACCAAGGCGGAGCCGCAGGTGTCCGCCGTCGAGATGGCGCAGGCTTTCGACGAATTCATGCGCGCCTTCGAGGCTTTCAAGGAGAGCAATGACCAGCGCCTGCAGGAGATCGAGCAGCGCATGACCGCCGATGTCGTCACCACCGACAAGCTGGAGCGGATCAATCGCGCGCTCGACAATCACAAGCGGACGGTGGACCAGCTCGCGCTAAAGGCCGCGCGCCCGCCCCGCGAGACCGCCGCGCCAAACCATGCCTTAAGCGAGCACAAGGCCGCGTTCGACAGCTATGTCCGCTCGGGCGAGACCGCGAGCCTGCGGGCGCTGGAGCAGAAGGCGCTGTCCGCCGGCACGGGCGCGGATGGCGGCTACACGGTGCCGAGCGAGGTCGAGAGCACGATCATGCGCGCGCTCACCGAAATCTCGCCGATCCGCGCGATCGCGGGCAACCGCCAGGTGTCGAGCACGACCTACAAGAAGCCCTTCGCCCGCACTGGCGCGGCGGCTGGCTGGGTGGCCGAGACGGGCGCGCGCAGCGAGACGAATACGCCGGTGCTGGAGGAACTCGACTTCCCGACCATGGAACTCTATGCCATGCCCGCCGCGACCCAGACGCTTCTGGATGACTCCGCGGTGGATATCGAGGCCTGGATCGCCGACGAGGTGCGCATCGCCTTCGCCGCACAGGAGAACACAGCGTTCGTCACCGGCAACGGCAGCGACAAGCCGAAGGGCTTTCTCGATTACACGCAGGTCGCCGATGGTTCCTGGAGCTGGGAGAACATCGGCTATATCGCCACCGGCGTGGACGGCGATTTCGCGGGCACCGATCCGGAGCATGATCTGTTCGACCTGATCTACACGCTGAACGCCGGCTATCGCGGCAACGCTTCGTGGGTGATGAACCGCTCGACGCAAGCCGAAGTGCGGAAGATCAAGGACGGCGACGGCAACTACATCTGGCAGCCAGCCACCGAGGCGGGCGCGCGGCCCATGCTGCTTGGCTTCCCGATCGTCGAAACCGAGGACATGCCCAGCATCGGCTCGGATGAAACGGCGATCGCTTTCGGCGACTTCCAACGCGGCTATCTGGTGGTCGACCGTATCGGCATCCGCGTGCTGCGCGATCCGTTCTCCTCGAAGCCCTACGTGCTGTTCTACACCACCAAGCGCGTCGGCGGCGGCGTTCAGGACTTTGGCGCAATCAAGCTGCTGAAGTTCGGCACATCGTAGAGCGGCCCGTTCGCATTGCAGGTGATTGCCCCGGTCGTCGCGACCATGCTGTCATCCCGGGCGCTGCGCAGCACGAAGTGGTGCGCTGCTGATCCGGGATCGGGGTGTGCCAGCCGAGAGCGATCCCGTGTCTGCGCCGCAGGATTGCATCTTGCGGCGCGCACGGGATGACCGCAGCCCATCGCTTGCAACGCCTTACTGACCGCTCGGGAAATTTCCTGAATCTCGGGTCTTAGATTTTCAAAAAACGGGGTGAGCCATGCCGCTTGTGCTGACATCCGCGCCGGCGCGCGAGCCGGTGAGCCTGTTCGAGGCGAAGCAGTATCTGCGCGTCGACAGCGCGGTCGAAGACCCGGTCGTCGCCAGCCTGATCCTCGCGGCGCGGCTGCATATCGAGGGCGCGCTCGACATCGCGATGCTGACGCAGAGCTGGACGCTGGTCCTTGACCGCTGGCCGGAGGACGGGCGGGTCGCGATCCCGCTCGGGCCGTTGCAGAGCGTCGATAGCGTCATGGTCTATGACGCAGACGACGTTGCTCAGACCGTTTCGCCTGAAACGTATGTCGTTGATCTATCGTCGCTGCGCCCCCGGCTGGTGCGCCATGCCGGCGCGGTCTGGCCAACGCCGGGCCGGCCGGCGAACGGCATCGAGATCGCGGTGACGGCGGGCTACGGGGACACGCCCGGAAAGGTGCCGCAGCCGGTCCGGCAGGCGCTGTTGATGCTGGTGGCGCACTGGTATGAGCAGCGCGAGCCAGTGGTCTTCGAGGAGCCGGACGCGCTGCCGCACGGCGTCGCCGAACTGCTTGCCCCTTACCGGCAGGTGCGGCTGTGAGCGGGCGGATCGGGGCGTTGCGCCACCGTGTCGTGCTTGAGCGGCCGGTGCGCGCGGCGGACGCGGGCGGCGGCGCGGACGAGACCTGGGAGCCGGTCGCCGAGCTTTGGGCGGCGGTGACCGCGCGGTCGGGCAAGGAGGACGTGTTTGCCGACCGCGTGTCGGGCGCGCGTCGGGTCGATGTCACGATCCGCTACCGCGATGATGCTGCGCCGGGGATGCGGTTTCGATTGGGCGACCGCCAGCTCAATATCCGCGCGGTGCTCGACGAGGACGGCCGCCGCCGCTTCCTCAAATGCGATTGTGAGGAGCGCGATCTGTGAGGTTTTCCGCCAGCACGCAGGGCAGGGGATTGGCCGGCTTGTCCCGTTCCCTTGATCGCAGCGACGCGCTGGACCGGGCGCTGCGCGATAGCGCCGAGGAGGTCCGTGCCGAGGCGAGCGACGCGCTGGAGCACGAGGGCGGCGCGAGCGCCAACGCTCTCGCCAATTCGCTTGAGGTGGAGCGCAGCCGGCCTCTGGCCTACCGCGTGGTGTCGAAAGCGCCGCTGGCCTGGTTCCGCGAATTCGGCGCGATGCGCCGCGCGCAGCGGCCGTGGCTGCGGCCCGCTCTCGACCGTGCCCGCCCGCGCATCCTCATGCGGCTGTCCCAAGCCCTGCGCCGCGCATTCCGCAGACAACACTGAGAGAGCCAGCCATGAGCGCATTGGCCTTGCAGCGCGCGGTCTACGCGGCGCTGAGCAACGATTCAACCGTGACGGGACTTCTCGGCGGAGCGCGCATTCATGACGATGTGCCACAGAGCGCCGACTTCCCGTTCATCACGCTCGGGACGGCCTCGATCAGCGACTGGAGCACGGGCACCGAGCCGGGTCTGGAGCACCGTCTCGATGTGCATGTCTGGTCGCGCTACGCGGGCAAGCGCCAGGCCCATGAGGTGA
>CAYYSM010000218.1:0-4958 GCA_964474225.1 uncultured Hyphomicrobiaceae bacterium | reverse complement strand
ATCCTCGCCAAAACCGACCGCATTCCTGTACCTTCCGAATGAGTCAGTGCACTAGCACAGTCGCACCCTGCCCTGTCTCAGGCGGCGAGGCTTTCGCCCCGGCACAACAACGATTCTGCGAGGAAACGACCCATGGCGACATTCAACCTGCTGCTCCTGCCCGGCGACGGCATAGGCCCGGAAGTGATGAACGAGGTCAAGCGGGTCGCCTTCTGGTTCAACGAGACAGGCCGCGTCACCTTCAATATCGAGGAAGACCTCGTCGGCGGCTGCGCCTATGACGCGCACGGCGAGGCGATCTCCGAGGCGGCGATGGAGCGGGCGATCGCGGCCGATGCGGTCATGCTCGGCGCGGTCCGCGGTCCGAAATGGGACGGCGTGCCCTACGACAAGCGCCCGGAAGCGGGCCTTTTGCGGCTCCGCAAGGATATGGAGCTGTTCGCCAATCTGCGCCCGGCGATCTGCTATCCCGCGCTTGCCGACAGCTCCAGTCTCAAGCGCGATATGGTGGAGGGGCTGGACATCATGATCGTGCGCGAGCTGACCGGCGGCGTCTATTTCGGCGAGCCGAAGGAGGTCGTAACGCTGGAGGACGGGCAACAGCGCGCCATCGACACCCAAGTTTACACCAGCAGCGAGATTGAACGCATCGCGCGGGTGGCCTTCGACCTGGCGCGCAAGCGCGGCAACCAGGTCGCCTCCGCGGACAAGCGCAACGTCATGCGCACCGGCGTTCTCTGGAACGAGGTCGTAAGCCGGGTGCATGCGGAAAGTTATTCCGATGTCGAACTGACGCACATCCTTGCTGACAACTGCGCAATGCAACTCGTTCGCTGGCCGAAACAATTCGACGTTATCGTGACGGATAACCTGTTCGGTGATATGCTGTCCGATGAGGCAGCAATGCTGACCGGTTCGCTGGGCATGCTGCCTTCGGCCTCGCTGGGCGAGGCGCAGGTGTCGGGGCGCAAGCGGGCGATGTACGAGCCTGTGCATGGCAGCGCACCAGACATCGCCGGCAAGGGCATCGCCAACCCGATCGCGATGCTCGCGAGCTTCGCCATGGCCCTGCGCTATTCGTTCGATCTCGCCGAGGAGGCCGACATGCTGGAGAGGGCGATCACGTCGGTGCTCGATCAGGGCCTGAGGACCGGCGACATCATGCAGGAGCGAATGAGCCGGGTCGGAACGGACGAGATGGGCAAGGCGATCCTCGCCGCGCTGGAGGCGCAAGCGGGCTGATCCGCGTCCGGCAGCGCCGCTAGTCGTGGAAAAATGGCGCTTTTGCGTCTGATCGTGTCGCGACGCCGTGGCGCTTCGCCCTCAGACTGTGTCATTTTTGAACGCGACTCTGGTGCATCCTGCGAATAACGGCGCGCCGCCGGGCCGGATCGGCTGGCCAAGCGCGCCGGGGCCAAACATTCAGTGGGGACATGACAGACCATTTCAGCATCATTGGTTTTCAGGCGCGTTCGGCGGAAGAACTGGCCAGCTTGATCGGCAAGCTGCCAGAGGACCGGGCCGAGTCGCTGGAATGCCGGCCGGGCTATTACTACCGCTGGCATACCGATGTCGGCTCCGAGCTGTGGATTCACATGCAGAAGCGGCGCGATGAGGAGGCCGATGAGGGCGACGGGCCGCCGGAGGATACGCTCGCGATCGTCGGCGTGACGCCGTTTTTCGCCGGCGCCGGGCGCGTGCCGATCCGCGCCGTGGCGATCAAGCGCCGTCCCGAGGACAATGCTTTCGAGGGCGCGATCTTCGCTGAGGTCGAGCCGGGCGCGGAGCTGCACGAGTGCACGACCGTGGCGTTGTTCGATGTGGTCGATTTCGCCTGCCTGGCGAACCGTGTCGCGCCTTTCAAGGCGGAGGCGCAGGTGACGGCCTTCGCGCACGACATTGCGGTGTTCCGGGATGCCGAGAGCTTCGAGGCCGCGCAGGAAGGCCAGGAGGTGCGCTTCGCGCCCAAATCCTTCTTCGCAAGCGGCCTGTTCACGCCGACCGGCGATACGGACCAGCCTGTGTTCCACGACCCCGACCAGCCGGGCTTCAACGCGCCCTCACGCGCTTTCATCTGCGGCGAGGTGGTCCGCTCGGAAATCCGCACAAATCCGGTCACGCAGCAGAGCTTCTGCTGGGCGCTGATCGAGACGCTGGGCGGGACGGTGGATGTCGTCGCGCTGGAATCGCAGATCGAGGGGCACGAAGGCGCGCTGGAGCCAGGGATGATTGTGCAGGGCGAATTCTGGCTTTGCGGCCGGCTGCTGAGCGACGGCTAAAGCGCGAGGACGCCCACGGCCGCCGCACCGGCCACCACCGCCAGCGGCGGCGCTTTCCACACATGCAGCGCTACGAAGGCGGCGACCGCCAGCGCCATCGTCTGCGCGTTCGTGATGCCTTCGACGAATACCGGATCATAGAGCGCTGCCGCCAGCAGCCCGACGACCGCCGCGTTGATCCCCGCCAGAATCCGCCGCGCCAGCGCCCATTGCCGCAAGCTGCTCCAGAAAGGCAGCGTCCCCAGCACCAGCAGCGCGCCGGGCAGGAAAATGCCGATGAGCGCCACGCCCGCGCCCGCCAAGGCTCCCGCCGCGCCGGCCGCTTCCGCACCGAGATAGGCCGAAATCGCGAACAGCGGCCCTGGCAGCGCCTGCGCCGCGCCGTAACCCGCCAGGAAGACGTCTCGGTCCACCAGCCCCGGATCGACAACCTGCGCCTGCAACAGCGGCAGGACCACATGCCCGCCGCCGAACACCAGCGCGCCGGCGCTGTAGAACCGCGCAAACAGATCGGCCAGCGCCCCGCCATAGACCACCGCGAAGGGCAGCCCGACCAGCAGCGCGAAGAACAGCGCAAGGCAGCTTATCGACACGACTCGCGAGACCTTCACCAGCGGTTCGCTCTCGGTTGGCGCGGCGCTCTCGAAGCCGCCGAGCAGCGCCAGCCCGACCAACGCGCCCGCGCCGATCACCGCAAGCTGGCCCCATTCGATCGGCAGCAGCAACGCTCCGATCATGCCCGCCACGGCGATGGTCGCGCGGCGTTCGTCCGGCGCCAGGTTGCGCGCCATACCCATAAGCGCATCAGCGACCACCGCCGCGGCCACCGCCTTCAGCGCGACGACCCAGCCGGCCTGCGTATCCACCTGGAATGCCGTCAGGCCCAGCGCCAGCCCCAGCATCAACAGCGCCGAGGGCAGCGTGAACGCGACCCATGCGGCCAGCATCCCGGCATAGCCCGCGCGCATCAGCCCGAGCGCCATCCCGACCTGGCTGGACGCCGGGCCGGGGAGGAACTGGCACAGCGCGACGAGGTCGCCATACGCCTCGTCAGTGATCAACTGCCGCCGCTTGACAAAGGCCTCGCGGAAATAGCCCAGATGCGCGATCGGCCCGCCGAACGACACGCAGCCCAGGACGAAAAACGTGCGGAACACCTCCCAAGGCGTGCCGGCGCGCGGCGCATCGGTCATGGCGTGTCCCTGCGCAGTCATGGCCAGGTCTTCTGGCGCTGGCCTTGCAACGCCGCAAGACCGCACATACAACGTGACGGAAAGGGCTCCCCGTCCAGCCCAATGAACCGACGTTTGGAGAACAGCCTTGGGGTACAATATCGCTGTCGTTGGCGCCACCGGAAATGTGGGCCAGGAGATGCTCAACATTCTCGCCGAGCGCGAATTTCCCGCGGATGAGGTGTTCGCCATCGCCTCCCGGCGCTCGCTCGGCCGCGAGGTGTCCTACGGCGACCGGACGCTGAAATGCCACGACCTTGAGCAGTTCGACTTTTCCAAGTGCGATTTCGCCCTGATGTCTGCCGGCGGCGATGTCTCCAAGGAATGGTCGCCGAAGATCGCCGCGACCGGCTGCGTCGTGATCGACAACTCCTCGGCCTGGCGCTACCACGAGGATGTGCCGCTGATCGTGCCGGAGGTGAACGCGGACGCGATCGCCGGCTATACCAAGCGCAACATCATCGCCAACCCGAACTGCTCCACCGCACAGCTCGTTGTCGCGCTCAAGCCGCTGCACGCGGCCGCCGGAATCAAGCGGGTGGTGGTCTCGACGTACCAGTCGGTTTCCGGCGCGGGCAAGGACGCGATGGACGAGCTCTGGACCCAGACGCGCGGCATTTTCGTCACCGACGAGCCGGAGCCGGAGCACTTCACCAAGCAGATCGCCTTCAACTGTATCCCGCATATCGACCGCTTCCTCGATGACGGCTCGACCCGCGAAGAGTGGAAGATGGTCGCGGAGACCAAGAAGATGCTCGATCCGAAGATCAAGCTGACCGCGACCTGCGTGCGCGTGCCGGTCTTCGTCGGGCACAGCGAGGCGGTCAATATCGAGTTCGAGCGGGAGATCACCGCCGATGAGGCCCGCGAGATCCTCCGCGAGGCGCCGGGCATTCTCGTCGTCGACAAGCGCGAGGACGGCGGCTACGTCACGCCGGTCGAATGCGTCGGTGATTACGCGACGTTTGTTTCGCGCATCCGCGAGGACTCGACCGTCGAAAACGGGCTGGCCCTGTGGGTGGTCTCGGACAATCTGCGCAAGGGCGCGGCGCTCAACACCGTCCAGATCGCGGAAGCGATGGTCAATCGCGGCTTGGTCAAGCCGCGCGAGACGGTCTAGCCAGCCGTCATCCCGGGCGCGCTGCAACGCGAAGCGGTGCTGCGCTGACCCGGGATCGTTCACGGCTACCGCTTCCGGGTCCCGTGTCTGCGCCCGCGTCATTGCATGCCGCGGCGCGCACGGGACGACAACGCACGTTGCTATGCTCTAAGCCCCCGCGCCCGAAAGCGTCAGCCAGTCATCCTCGCTGATGACCTCGACGCCAAGCTCGCTCGCCTTCTTCAGCTTCGATCCCGCGCCCGGCCCGGCGACGACCAGATCCGTGTTCGCCGAGACCGACCCCGTCACCTTCGCGCCGAGCCGCTCGGCCAGCGCCTTGGCCTCGTC
>CAYYSM010000217.1:0-4962 GCA_964474225.1 uncultured Hyphomicrobiaceae bacterium | reverse complement strand
CCGTGCTCGATGGTGGGCACCTGGTTTTCTATGGCATAGAAGCCATACGTGGGCGCCCACTGAACGAGAAGGCGCAGGAAATCGGCTTTCGCATTGGTATGGCGCTCGTTCTCATGTTAATGATCTTCGTCACGTGGAACGACGTCATGCAACTGATTGAATGAAGCGGGAAAACGCAACCGGACGACGGAATGAAAGAAGTTGCACCCCGCTTTAAAAACAACCGCGCGTTTCGCGTATCTCGCCCGCATCCGGCTTTCGTGGCGCTTGCGCCACGTACCGGGCGCAGAATTCTGATCACCGGCTCCGTGCCACTATGCAGTCATAAACAGACGCCTTAGTGTAGCGCGGGAATTTGACGGGAGCTGACGGGTCCGTGCGCGCGGCGGCTGCGAACGGACGAGGGGCAAAAAAGATTTCGAGGGGCACTAAGGTCGATGGTGAAATTTATCGTTAAGTGCGCGGCTCTGGCGGTGTCCGTGGTGCTAAGCTTTGCGGCGGTGACGGCGGCGGATGTCACGCTCGGCCAAGCGAGCATTTCGGCGCAGACGATCTCCGACATCCGCGTGTCCGGCAACAAGCGCGTCGAACCGGAGACCGTGAAATCGTACCTGACCTTCACAGTCGGCGACCGCTACACCGCAAAAGCCGCCGACGACAGCTTCAAGGCGCTATTCGGCACCGGCTTGTTCTCCGACGTCAACATCAGCTATGGCGGCCGCGTCGTCACCGTTGAGGTCGTCGAGAACCCGGTTGTGAATCAGGTTGCGTTCGAGGGGAACGATGAACTGGACGACAGCACGCTGTCGCAAGAGGTGCAGTTGCGTCCGCGTTCGGTCTACACGCGCGCCGCGGCGCAGAGCGACGTGCAGCGCATCCTCAACATCTATCGCGCCTCCGGCTATTACAATGCTCAGGTCGAAGCGAAGATCATCAAGCTGCCATACAATCGCGTGGACCTGGTCTTCGAGATCAACGAAGGCGAGAGCACCAAGGTCCAGAGTATCACCTTTGTCGGCAACAAGGCATTCTCCGACAGTCAGTTGCGCGACGTGATCTCTACCAGCGAGTCGGGCTGGTTGAGCTTCCTTAAGCCGACCGACGTTTATGACAAGGATCGCTTGAACCTCGACCGGGCGTTGCTGCGCAAGTTTTACATCGAGAATGGTTACGCGGATGTGCGCATCATCTCCGCGGTGGCCGATCTCGATCCGGACGGCGAGGGTTTCTTCATCACCTTCACGCTGGAAGAGGGTCCGCAGTACACCTTCGGCGAAGTGACGTTGCAGTCCGAAATGCCCGGCTTGGACCCGGCAATGCTGCAGGATGAATTGCTTGTCGATCCGGGCGACACGTTTAATGGACTGAAGGTGGACAGGACGGCTGAGAACCTGACGCTGGAAGCCTCGAAACTGGGTTTTCCATTCGCGCAAGTTCGAAAGCAGGTCAACCGCGACCCGATCTCGCTGACGATCGATGTCAACTTCCTCATCGAGCGCGGCCCGCGTATTTATGTCGAGCGCATCAACATCTATGGCAATGTCCGCACGCGTGAATATGTGCTGCGGCAGGAGTTGCTGCTGGCCGAGGGGGATCCCTATAACCGGCAGCTTGTCGAGCGCTCCAAGCGTCGGATTCAGGCCAAGGCTTACATCAAGACAGTCAACATCTCGAAAGAGCAGGGGTCTGCGCGTGACCGCGTGATCCTCAACATCAATGTGGTGGAACAGGCTTCTGGCGAGTTCGGCATCGCGGGCGGTTACTCGTCGCTGGAAGGCGTGGTCGGCGAGGTGAGCTATACCGAGCGCAACTTCATGGGGCGCGGCCAGTTCGTGCGCCTGAAGCTGTCGGGGAGCTTCGAGCGGGCGCAGATCGACCTCAGCTTCACCGAGCCGCGCTTCCTCGGGCGCGACATGTCGGCCGGCTTCGATGTGTTCCACAAGGAACTCGATTATACCGATCAGGCTGGCTACAAGAGCCGCAAGACGGGTGGCGCGCTGCGGCTGGGCTTCCTTGTCGCCGAAGACACGGTCCTGACCACGAATTACTCGTTCACACAAGAAGAGCTTTTCGATATCGACCCGTCGCGGACAGACCTTGAGGAAGGTACGTCTCAAATTTCTGCGGTCGGCTACAGCCTTGTCTACGACACGCGCAACCTGAAACGGAATCCGACGAGCGGCATATATATGGGGCTGAACCAAGAATTCGCTGGCGTTGGCGGCACTGTGAATTATCTGCGGACCACGGCTGAAGCGCGGGGCTATTACCCGGTTATGGATGGCGTCACGCTGGTAGGCCGTCTCATCGGCGGCCATATCGAAGGCGTTTCTGGCGACGAAGTCCGTTCCGTAGATGCCTTCTACAAGGGTAACAACCTGATCCGCGGTTTCGAGAGTACCGGCCTTGGCCCGCGCGACCAGGATGGCGACGCGCTAGGCGCCAAGACGTTTTATGCCGCCAATGTGGAACTGCGCTTCCCGTTCCCGTTCATTCCGGATGAACTCGGCCTTTCGGGTGCCGTATTCGCCGATGCTGGCTCGGCGTTCGGCACCGACGTTTCCGATGCTGATTGCGGAACCGGGGGGTGTGAGGACAGTGAAGCGATCCGCTCCTCCGTTGGGGCGAGCGTGTTGTGGAACTCGCCCGTGGGACCGTTGCGCGCCGACTTCTCCTACGTCCTGACCAGCGAGGACTTCGACGAGGAGGAGGTGTTCGGCTTCGGCACCACCACGAAGTTCTGATGGAACGTCCGCGGCGGGAGCAGGCGCTCCCACCGCGCGAGAAGATCATACAGGATGACACCCAGAGGCTTCTTTCGTCGACACGGCCCGTTCGCTGTCTCCGAGATTGCGGAGCGGGTCGGGGCGGACTTTGCCTCTGGAGTTAACTCAAGCCGCCTGATCACGGATATCCGGCCTCTTTCCGAAGCGGGCTCTGGCGATCTCTCATTTCTCGACAACCGGCGGTATGCATCAGAGCTGCAGGCGACTTCGGCTGGGGCCTGTTTTCTTCGCCGCGAACACGCCAGTAAGCTGCCTGCGGACACCGCCGGCCTGTTCACGGACCGGCCTTACCATGCCCTGGCTCGCGCGCTGTTCCTGTTTTACCCGGATGCGGGGCGGCCGCTCGTCTATCAGGGGCAGGACGGGCCGGTTCACGCCGAAGCCTTGATCGAGGAGGGCGCCTCCATTGAACCGGGCGCAATCGTGGGGCCTCACGCGCAGATCGGCGCGAGAACGGTGATTGCCGCTGGCGCGGTCATCGGTTGCGGCGTCAAGGTCGGCCGGGATAGCTATATCGGGCCGAATGCCAGCATAACGCACGCTTTGATCGGGGACCGCGTCGTGATCCACGCGGGGGTCGTGATCGGCGGCGACGGCTTTGGCTTTGCCATGGGACCGGAGGGGCACCTGAAAGTGCCGCAGATCGGCCGGGTGATCATCCAGGCCGATGTCGAGATCGGCTCGGGCAGCACGGTGGATCGCGGGGCGCTGTCTGATACTGTGATTGGCGAGGGCACGAAGATTGATAACCTCGTGCAGATCGGCCATAACGTCCGCATCGGTCGGCACTGCGTTCTCGCCGGGCAGGTCGGCATTTCGGGGAGCACGGTGCTGGAGGACTTCGTCATCATGGGCGGCCAATCCGCGTGCGCGGGACATATCCGTATCGGGGCCGGCGCGCAGATCGCCGCGCAGAGCGGCGTTACGCACTCGGTCCCGCCCGGCGAGCGCTGGGGCGGGGCCCCGGCCAAGCCCGTTGCTCAGTGGGCGCGCGAGATCGGTGTGGTCAAGATTCTGGGCGAAGCGCTTAAAGGCAAAGCCCTTGCCCGGCTGAAGCAGTTGCTGAGTTGAGCTGAGGCCGATGGCGGCTGGGAGCGGAAACGGGATGGACGAAAGGTCGGAGACACGGCATCTGGAAACGGCGGATGTTTCGCGGCTGCTGAAGTTGCTGCCGCACCGGTACCCGTTTCTGCTGGTCGACCGGATCATCGATATGGACGGCGACAACGGCGCAATCGGCATCAAGAACGTCACAATCAACGAACCGTTCTTTCAGGGGCACTTTCCGGATTTCCCGGTAATGCCGGGCGTGCTGCTGATCGAGGGGATGGCGCAGACGGCCGGCGCGCTGTGCGTTGCCAGCCTCGGCGATGATTACGAGCCGCAACTGGTCTATTTCATGTCCATTGACCGGGCGAAGTTCCGCCGGCCAGTCACGCCAGGCGACACGGTTCATTACCATGTCGAAAAAATGCGCAACCGTGGCCGGGTCTGGCGCTTCCGCGCCGAAGCCAGGGTGGACGGCCAGAGCGTGGCCGAGGCCGAGATCAGCGCCATGATCGTCGAACCGGACAAGGCGCCGACTTAAGGCGACCGTACCGCCGGCGCGGTGGGGGGCGGATGCCGCTTTGCCACGGTCGGTTCGCACCGGGGGCAACGACAATCAACAGAGGGAGCCCGGCTCCAACATGACCACATCTTCCGCGACAGCCGCCGCCTCGGACGGCGCTCCCGTCATCCACCCTACCGCGATCGTCGAGCCGGGCGCAGTCCTGGAGGAGGGCGTACGCATCGGCCCGTTCTGCGTGGTTGGACCAAGTGTCAAGCTCGGCCGCGATGTAGAACTCCATTCGCATGTGGTGGTCGAGGGGAACACATCGATCGGCGAGGGCACAAAGATCTTCCCGTTCGCCTCGATCGGCCACCAGCCGCAGGATCTGAAATTTCGCGGCGAGCCGTCCCGCTTGGAGATCGGCAGCCACAACATCATCCGCGAGCACGTGACGATGAACCCGGGCACCGAATCCGGGCGCATGCTCACGCGCGTCGGCGACCGCAACCTGTTCATGGTCGCCGCGCATGTCGCGCATGACTGCATGATCGGCGATCAGGTGATTTTCGCGAACAACGCCACGCTCGCAGGCCACTGCACGGTGGAGGACCACGCCATCCTCGG
>CAYYSM010000216.1:0-4980 GCA_964474225.1 uncultured Hyphomicrobiaceae bacterium | reverse complement strand
GCGCCAAATAATCCTCCTTTTTATGGAATTATTACTAAAGTGTGGAGGACGCCGCGATTGGTCCGGCGTCTCCGCCTAGAAGCAAGCTAAAATCAGGAAATTCGGAGGAAGTCGATGAGGAGACTGCTGAAACTGGGCATCGCGGCAGCTACCGCCTTGGTATTGCTCACAGGCCTCAGCGTGGCTCAGGACGACCGCGCCGACTGGCCGGCCGATATCACGATCGGCACCGCGAGCCAGGGGGGCACCTATTTCGTTTACGGCAACGGCCTCGCGGCGTTCATCAGCGAGCAACTCGGGGTGAATGCATCGGGCGAAGTCACCGGCGGGCCGGTGCAGAACGTCACGCTGGTGCAGACCGAGGACCATCAGCTCGGCCAGGTTACGATGGGGCCGGCCTTTGAGGCCTGGCAAGGCAAGAGCGAGCTCGCGCCCGGGCTGGAGCACAGGGATATTCGCGCCGTCTTCCCGATGTACCAGACACCGTTTCAGGTGATCACCCTGAAGGACTCCGGCATCAAGTCCGTGTCCGATCTCGAAGGCAAGCGCGTGAGCGTCGGTCCGGCAGGCGGCACGCCCGGCACCTATTGGCCGCGCTTTATGGAGACCCTGGGCGTCAATGCGAATGTGAGCTATGCCGGCGCTGCTGACGCCGCGAGCCAGCTCAAGGACGGGCTGGTTGACGCGTTCGCCTTCGCGGCGGGTATGCCGATCCCGGCGTTCTCCCAGCTTGCGGCGGAAAACGAAGTGGTGATGTTCGGTTTCACGCCGGAGGAGCAGGCAAAGGTGCTGGAAGGGCATCCGGCGATGGCCGCTTTCACCATCCCAGCGGGCACCTATGAGGGCCACGACTACGAACAGCCGACCGTTGCGCTCTGGAACTTCATGATCACCCACAAGGACATGCCTGACAGCCTGATCTACGAGATCGCCAAGCTTGTCCTGGAAAACAACGATCGCATGACGCAGATCCATTCGGCCGCCAAGTCCACGCTACTGGAGAACTGGGACAAGAACAGCTTCATGCCGTTCCATCCCGGCGCGGTGCGTTATCTGGAGGAGCAGGGGATCACGGTCCCGGATGAGCTGAAAGGCTGACGCCGACCTCAAGCGACATGCCGGGCGCGGCGGCACCCTGATGTGGCCCGTCGCGCCCGCTTCTGAGCGGGATGGGACCGCCCATGGCGACACGCGACACGGCGGCAACCGAAGACCCGGGCGTCCAGCCCGTCCGAGGCGTGGACAGCGAGCCGCAGGCGTATAATCAACGCGTCTATCGCGGGAACCTGCATCGCCTGGTCATCGCCATGTGCGTGGTCTACACGGCCTTCCACATCGGCGTGATGAACCTCTATCCATTGGAGACTTGGACATACCGGCTCATCCATGTTGCCGGAGGCCTGGTCCTCGCGTTCCTCCTTTATGCCGCTCAGCCAACCGAAAGCGACGGCACCGCCGCTTCGGAACGCTCGCCGCTGCATTTCATCCTGCTGGCGCCCGCTGCCTTTGGCGTGATTTACGGGCTGGGCTGTTTGTTTGTCGCCTGGGTAGGCTGGTGGTGTGCCGGCGTGGCACAGCCGCCCGCTTGCGCATTCGAGACATACGGCATTCCGCTGCTCATCGGCACAGTGCTCGCGCTCGCCCATAGCTGGCTGTTCCCCGAGCGCCGCGCCAGCGTCATCAACCCCGCAGATATCTTGCTCGCGCTGGCCGCGATCGCGGTATGCCTCTACATCGTCTTCAACGCGCCGATCCTTCGCCTGCGCGCGGGGACCGCGCTTGCGCTTCCCGCAGACATGTGGGCATCGATTACCGGCGTGATCCTGATCCTCGAAGCCACCCGGCGCGTGGCAGGGCTTGCGCTGGTCATCATCGCCGCCGTGTTCGTCATTTACAGCTTCGTCGGGCCATACCTGCCGGGCTTCCTCGAACACCGCGGCTACACCTTGCAGCGTTTCTTCACTTACATCTACACAGACCAGGGCATCCTTGGACCGACCACGGCCATTTCATCGACATACATTATTCTGTTCGTCACCTTCGCGGCCTTCCTGCAGGCTTCGCGGGTGGGCGAGTATTTTGTGAATTTCGCGTTCGCCTCTGCCGGCCATGCGCGTGGCGGGCCGGCCAAGGTCGCCATTTTCGCCTCCGGTCTGATGGGCACGATTAACGGCACCTCGGCGGGCAACGTGGTGTCCACCGGATCGCTGACCATTCCGCTGATGAGGAAGGTTGGCTACCGCCCGCAAACCGCCGCCTCGGTCGAAGCCGCCGCCTCCTCCGGCGGCCAGATCATGCCCCCGATCATGGGCGCTGGCGCGTTCATCATGGCGGAGATCACGGGCATTCCCTACACCGACATTGTCATCGCAGCGATCATTCCGGCGATCCTGTATTTCGCATCGGTATATTTCATGGTCGATTTCGCCGCGCTGCGAAACGGCATGAGCGGCCTGCCGCGCGATGAACTGCCCCGCTTCGCCACGCTCGCCAAACAGGTCTACCTGTTCATCCCGATCATCATTCTGCTTTACGCGCTGTTCTCCGGTTATTCGGTGATACGCGCAGGCACGCTGGCAATGGGCGCCGCAGCGGTGGTCAGCTGGCTGACCCCCTACCGCATGGGGCCGCGCGCGGTGCTTTACGCCTTTGAGCTTGCCGCGAAGATGTCCCTGCAACTGGTCGCCGTGTGCGCGGCGGCCGGCATCATCGTCGGCGTCATCGCGCTCACCGGCGTGGGCACCCGCTTTTCATCCCTGCTGCTGGCTATCGCCGAACAGAACCAGCTCATCGCGCTGTTCTTCGCGATGTGCGTGTCGATCATCCTGGGCATGGGCATGCCGACCACCGCGGCTTATGCCGTCGCCGCCTCGATCATCGCGCCGGGGCTGGTTCAGCTGGGCATCGAACCGCTTATCGCGCATCTCTTCGTCTTCTACTACGCGGTGATGTCGGCGATCACGCCGCCGGTCGCCCTAGCGGCCTATGCCGGCGCGGCGCTCGCGCGCTCCGACCCCATGAAGACGTCGGTTGAGAGCTTTGTCATCGGGCTTGCCGCATTCATCGTGCCGTTCATGTTCTTCTATTCGCCCGCATTGCTGATGATCGGCGAATGGACAGAGATCGTGCATGTGCTCGTCACCGCCGCGCTCGGCATCTACCTTCTCGCCGCTGGCGTGCAGGGCTGGCTGCTAGGCCCGCTCAATGTCGGTCTCCGCGTTCTCTTGCTCGGCGGCGCGCTCAGCATGATTGCCGGCGGTTGGGTTTCCGACGGCATCGGGCTCGGCATCCTGGTGCTGACGCTGCTCATCCAGAAACGGCTGATAACGCACAAGTCGCTGGCGCGGGGCGCTGATTGACAGGGTCAGTTGCCGATCTCGGCGGGCTGTTTTGCCGTGGCCAAGACTGCGCGGGAGCGCTCCGCAAAAGCGTCAAGTTTGCTTGACAGTTTTAGCCCATCCGCCTAGCCTTTCTCGCGTAAAGGAGCCGTTTATGCCGCTTGTCCAGCTTACCTACGCGTCCCGTCCTTTCGGTTTCGACGAGGCTGTGCTCGGCACGATCCTGCTCGATGCGCGCCGCTGCAACATGCGCGACGGCATCACGGGCACGCTCATCGTGCGCCAGGACTTGTTCCTGCAACTGCTCGAAGGCCCGGCCGAAGCTGTCGATGCCGCCTATAAGCGGATTTCCCGCGACGACCGGCACATCAATGTTCGACAACTGACACGGCGTGACGTGAGCGAGCGGCTGTTCCCGGACTGGGCCATGCGGCATGATCCGGCGCGCTCGTGGATGTGGAGCATGGATGAGGTCGCCGACGGTGCTGTTCACCGCGCATCCGAAGCCGAAATCCTGAACGTTTTCGAGCGCCTGCGGTACGAACCGGCCGATTGACAAAGCGGCATCAGCGGTCCTTGCGCCCAAGGCCCATGATCGCGGTGGCCACGCTGCCGGCGGCGAAAGTCGACGCGAAGCTGACGAAGTAAAGCGCGCCGACCGCAACTGGCGCGCGGCTCTCCCAAAACAGCGTGCCGATCCCGACCACATCGGTAATCAGAAGCCCAGCGCCGACCAGCACGCCCAGCCCCGCGCCCAGGCTTGCGTGCAGCAGCAGAAAGCGCGCCCATTCCGACGTTGAAGACGGGTCGTGCCGACGTGTCATGCGGGCCTCCGGTGTTGACGTGGAAGCTACGCATTTCAGCGGTTACAGGATGACTCGCGCCGCGGCGGCTATTTCTTCTGCTGCGTCAGCGCGGGCCGGATATGCAGCTCCTTGAGCTGCTCCGGCGACACCTCGCTCGGCGCGCCCATCATCAGATCCTCAGCCTGCTGGTTGAGCGGGAACATCGTCACCTCGCGGATGTTCGGCTCGTCGCACAGCAGCATCACCATGCGGTCCAGCCCCGGCGCGATGCCGCCGTGGGGCGGGGCGCCGTATTGCAGCGCGCGCAGCATCCCGCCGAACTTCTCCTCGACCACCTCCGGGCCGTAACCGGCGATGCCGAAGGCCTTGTACATGATCTCGGGGATGTGGTTCCGGATCGCGCCGGAGGACAACTCGACCCCGTTGCACACCACGTCATACTGCCAGGCGAGCACGTCCAGCGGGTCCACCTCGCCGCTCTCGATTTTCTCCAGCACCTCGATACCGCCCTGGGGCATGGAGAACGGGTTGTGCGAGAACTCGACCTTCTTCGCGTCCTCATCCCATTCATACATCGGGAAGTCGACCACCCAGCAGAATTCGTAACGCTCGGTGTCGATCAGCTCCAGCTCCTCGGCGACCCTGGTGCGCGCGCGCCCGGCGAAATCGACGAAATGGTTCGGCACTCCGGCGGTGAAGAACACCGCGTCGCCATCGCTCAGGCCCAGTTCGTTGCGGATCGCCTCGGTGCGCTCCGACCCTATGTTCTTTGCGACCGGCCCGGCGCCCTCGCCTTCGCGGAAGAAGATGTAGCCCAGCCCCGGCTGCCCCTCACT
>CAYYSM010000215.1:0-4984 GCA_964474225.1 uncultured Hyphomicrobiaceae bacterium | reverse complement strand
ATCATGTCGTCTCGGCGCGGGCGCTGTTCGGCTCGTGCCGGTATGTCGTCGAGGAATTGCTGCCGCGCTTTGGCATCGAGAGCACGCTCATCGACGGGCGCGACCTCACACAGTGGCGCGACGCGATCCGCCCGAACACGCGCGCGCTGTTCCTCGAAAGTCCGGCGAATCCGACGCTCGACCTCGTGGACATCGCAGGCGTGGCGGATATCGCGCGGGCGGCTGGCGCGCGGCTGATCGTCGACAACGTCTTCGCCACGCCGCTTCTGCAACGGCCGATGGCGCTGGGCGCGGATATCGTCATCTATTCAACGACCAAGCATGTCGACGGACATGGCCGCTGCTTGGGCGGCGTGGTGCTGAGCGATCAGGAATTCGTGGACGAGCATCTCGGCAACTTCCTGCGCCAGACCGGCCCGTGCATGAGCCCGTTCAACGCCTGGGTGATGCTGAAGGGGCTGGAAAGCCTGCCGGTGCGGGTGGCCCAGCAGAGCGAAAGCGCCGCGCGGCTGGCCGATCATCTGGCAGAAGCGCCGGGTATCCTCGGCGTGTCCTATCCGGGCCGCGCGGACCATCCGCAGCATGACATCGCGGGCAAGCAGATGGAGAATGGCGGGCCAATGGTCGCGTTCCGCATCGCGGGCGGCAAGGACGCCGCCTTCTGCTTCATGAACGCGCTGCAGATCATCAAGATTTCCAACAATCTCGGCGACGCCAAGAGCCTGATCGCGCATCCGGCGACGACGACGCACCAGCGCCTCAGCGAGGAGGCGCGCGCCGAACTCGCCATCGGCGGCGATCTCCTGCGCCTGTCCGTCGGGCTGGAGGATGTGCGCGACCTGATGGCCGACATCGATCAGGGCTTGCGCGCGGCGCAGGGGTGATCGCGGGCGCTGCGAGGGAGCACGCGGGAATGCGATGATAGACCTCCGGCCGGTGCTGCTCGCCGTCGGCATACTGCTCTCGACGCTCGGGGCCGCGATGCTCCTGCCCGCGCTGTTCGATGCCGCCGCTGGCAACCCGGACTGGCGGGTGTTCGCGGCCTCGGCGGGCGTCACCCTGTTCGTGGGTGTCGGGCTGACCGTCTCGAACTGGGGGCGCAGCCGCGAATTGACCATCAAGCAGGCGTTCCTGCTCACCACGGTCTCATGGGTCGCGCTGACCGCCTTCGCCGCAATCCCGTTCGCCTGGTCGAGCCTGGAGCTGAGCTACACCGACTCCTTCTTCGAGGCGATGTCGGGCATCACCACCACCGGCTCGACCATCATCACCGACCTGCGCGAGGCCCCGCCCGGGCTTCTCCTGTGGCGCGGGCTGCTGCAATGGCTCGGCGGGCTGGGGATCATCGTGATGGCGCTGTCGGTCCTGCCGATGCTGAAGGTCGGCGGGATGCAGCTTTTCCGCGTCGAGGGGTTCGACACCGCCGGAAAAATCCTGCCGCGCGCGACGCAGATCGCCGGCGAACTGGCGCTGCTCTACATCGCGCTGACGGCCGCCTGCGCCGTGTTCTACCGGGCCGCGGGCATGAGCGCCTTCGACGCGCTCGTGCATTCCATGACGACCATCGCCACCGGCGGCTATTCGAACCATAACGCGTCGATCGGCCATTTTGGCAGTCTGCCCATCGAAATGACGGCGATCGTCTTCATGATCCTGGGCAGTCTGCCTTTCGCGCTCTACCTGCGCGCGCTGCATGGCGACTTCCGGGCGATGCTGCGGGACAGCCAGGTCCGCTGGTTCCTGGCCACGCTTGCGGTCTTCAGCGTCATCGGCGTCTACGCCCACGCGCCGGACGCGCCCGTGACCGAGAGCGGCAAATATGTCGACTCGGTCTTCAACGTCGTCTCGATCATGACCGGCACGGGCTACGCCACCAGCGCCTACGATATCTGGAGCCCGATGGCCGTCTCGCTGTTCTTCATCCTGATGTTTATCGGCGGTTGCTCCGGCTCGACGTCCTGCGGGATCAAGATTTTCCGCTTCCAGGTGCTGTTTCAGGGGCTGCGCCAGAAAATCCGGCTGATGTTCCATCCGCACGGGGTGTTTCTGGAGACCTATAACGGCCGGCCGCTGTCGCAGGACGTCATCAGCGCGGTGACGACATTCTTCTTCCTCTATATCGGCGCGTTCGCGGTGACGGCGATCCTGCTGGAGATGCTGGGGCTCGACACGATCAGCGCGATCTCCGGCGCAGCCACAGCGATCTGCAATGTCGGGCCGGCGCTGGGCGAGACGATCGGGCCGGCGGGCAACTTCGCCAGTCTGCCGGACAGCGCGAAATGGGTGCTATCGGTGGCGATGCTGATCGGGCGGCTGGAGCTGTTCGCGGTGCTGGTGCTGATCCTGCCGGCGTTCTGGCTATCTTAAGCCTCGGACGCCTCGCCGCGCGGCTCGCGCACATAGAGCCGCTTCACCATGCCGCCGAGCCGGCCGATGTCGCGCCCCACGCCCAGTAGCGACGGGACGAGGATCAGCACGAGGAACGTCGCGGCCGCCAGCCCGAACACGAGCGTGATCGCCATCGGGATCAGGAACTGCGCCTGCCGGCTGGTCTCGAACAGCAGCGGTGTCAACCCGCCGATCGTGGTGAGCGATGTCAGCAGCACCGCGCGGAAGCGGTCATAGGACGCGCCGATCGCCGCATCGCGCAGGCCCTCGCCGGCTTTCAGCCGCTCATTGGCTTGCGCCACGAGGATGATTGAGTCGTTCACCAGAATGCCGGACAGGCCAAGCAAGCCGATCAGGCTGATGATTGTCAGCGGCATGTCCATGATGAGGTGGCCGACGATCGCGCCGACCAACCCGAATGGGATGATGCCGATAACCGCTAGCGGCTTGGCGTAGCTGCCAAACACCCAGGCGAGGATCACGAAGATGAGGACGAGCGCGACGATGGCGCCGGTCTGCAGATCGGCGAAGGACTGCTGGCGATCCTCCTGACGGCCGCCGAACTCGTATTCGATGCCGTAGTCTTCCGCGAGGCCAGGCAGCACATCCGAGCGAAGCTGCTGCACCACGTTCGCGACGCTGTTCACTTCAGCGTCGATGTCGCCCGTGACGGAGACGGTGCGTTCGCCGTCGATCCTCTGGATGATGGAGAAGCCGGCCTGTTCGCGCACCCGCGCCACCTCTGGGAAGCGCACGAAACTGCCGTCCGGCGCGCGCAGATAGAAGTTTTCAAGCGCCTGCGCGCCTTCGGCCTGCTGCTCGCGGAGCACGCGCACGGTGATCTCCTCGTCGCCGCGCGGAAAGCGCGTGGCGATGGCGCCGTCAAAGGCGTTGCGCAGTTGCGTGCCGACGCTCTCCGCGGTGAAGCCCAGCGCAAGGCCGCGCGGCGTGACCTCGACGATCAGCTCCCGCTTGCCGTAGGGCATGTCGTCGGCAATGGCTGTTACGCCGGGAAATCCGCGCAGCGCTGTCTTTACGTCTTCGGCGGCGGCTTTCAGATCCTCGATCGGCGCGTTCTGCAGCTTCAACTCGATGTCCCGGCCGGGCGGACCGACCTGCTCGGTGCGAACGGTTGCCTGTTCGATGCCGGGGATAGTGGGCAGCCGCTCGCGCCAGGCCTGCATCACCGTTTCCGTGCGGATGATGCGATCCTCGCTGGGTACGAGCTGCACCGCCACTTCCGATATGGTGTCGGACTGCGTGCGCCCGGCCCTGCCGAGCGTGGTAAAGGCTGTCACCACCAGCCCGCCTTCGCCGTCGGTCAGGGCGGCTTCGGCCTCGTAGAGCGCGTCTTCGATGCGGCTGAGCGCGGCAATGCGGTCGGCATCCGGTGTGCCGGCGGCGAACTCGACCTCCGCGGAGATGTTTTCGGACTCCGGCGAGGGGAAGAACTGGAAATCCACGCGCCCGCCGCTTATCAGGCCGATCGCCAGGATCATCGCGCCAATGGTGAAGGCGAGCGTGGTGTAGCGCCAGTCATAGCTGAACTTGACGAAGCTGAGGAAAGGCCCGTTCCGGAACCATTCAAAGCCGCGGTCAAAGGTGCGGCGGAACGCGCTTGGCGGCCGGTTCAGAGCGCCGAAGCTGTGGCTGAGGTGGCCCGGCAGGATCAGGAAGCTCTCGACGAGGCTGGCGATCAGCACGGCGATCACGACGAGCGGGATCGCCACCATCACGTCGCCGATACGCCCGCTGATGAGCAAGATCGGCAGAAAGGCCGCCATCGTCGTCATGCTCGCGGCCGTCACCGGCGTAAACATGCGTTTCGCGCCGTTCTCCGCGGCCTCCATCCGTCCGTCGCCAAGCGCCTGGCGCGTGGCGGTTTCCTCGCCCACGACGATCGCGTCATCCACGATGATGCCAAGCATCATGATCAGCGCGAACATCGAGATCATGTTGATCGTCTGACCCGACAGGAACATCACCACAAGCGTGGCGAGAAAGGCGATCGGGATGCCAGCCGCGACCCAGAAGGCGATGCGCATGTTCAGGAACAGGAACAGCACGATCAGGACGAGAACCAGCCCCTGAAGGCCGTTCTTGATGAGAATGCCGAGGCGCTGGGTCACATATTCGCCGCGGATGTCGTAGACCTCGACGTTCAGGCTCTGCGGCAGCGTGGGCAGCACACGGTCCAGATAGGTCTTCATCTCCTCCATGGTCTGGAGCGTGTCGGCGTTGACCGCCCGCTGCACCTGCAGGAGGATCGCGCGGCAGCCCTCGTGCAATCCGATGACGGCATCGTCGTCGAAGCGCGGCTCAACCTCGGCAATATCTCCGAGCTGGATCTTGTTGCCCGCCGCGTCGGACTTGATCTCGATCTCTGCCAGTTCCTCCGGCGTGCGGCGTTCCGCAAGCGTGCGCAGTTGTAGCTCGGCAGCCCCCTCCACCGTGCCGGAGGGCAGGTCGCGCGTTTCCTCGCGGATGCGCGTTGCGACCTGATCGACGCTCAAGTCCAGCCGGCGCAACTCCGCCTCGGGGATCGTCGCCCAGATTTCCTCGTCGCGCGCGCCGGTGAACGACACGCGGTCGATGC
>CAYYSM010000214.1:158-5023 GCA_964474225.1 uncultured Hyphomicrobiaceae bacterium | reverse complement strand
GTCGACGTGATGCGCGCGGCACTCGAATCCGCGCACAAGGGCTGGGGCGAGAGCATCATCATCGGCGTTGCTCCGGCGGGCGCGGAGATTTCGACACGTCCGTTTCAGCTCGTGACCGGGCGCGTCTGGAAGGGCACCGCATTCGGCGGCGCGCGCGGGCGGACCGACGTGCCGAAGATCGTTGACTGGTACATGGATGGCAAGATCGAGATCGACCCGATGATCACCCAGACCATGCCGCTCGATGACATCAACAAGGGCTTCGACATGATGCATCACGGCCAGGGCATCCGCAGCGTCGTGACGTTTTAGCGCAAAGCTGCAAAGGGAGCGTCATGGAGACGATCGGCGAACACCGCTGTTTTGCCGGCACGCAATACATCTGCCAGCACCAGTCGCAGAGCACCGGTACGCCGATGACCTTCGCGGCGTATGTGCCGGACGTGGCCAACGAGGCACCCGCGCCGGTGGTGTTTTATCTCTCCGGGTTGACCTGCACCCACGCCAACGTGATGGAGAAGGGCGAGTATCGCCGCGCGGCCAGCGAATGCGGCGTGATCGTCATCTGCCCGGACACCAGCCCGCGCGGGGACGATGTGCCTGACGACGAGGCTTATGATCTCGGCAAAGGCGCAGGCTTTTATGTCAATGCCACTGAGCCCCCCTGGTCACAGCATTTCCGCATGTGGCACTATATCAGCGAGGAACTGCCTGCGCTGGTCGCCGGTTCCTTCCCGGCGGACATGAACAGCGCCGGCATCTTCGGCCACTCCATGGGCGGGCACGGCGCGCTGGTGGCCGCCTTGCGCAAGCCCGAAACCTTCCGCAGTGTCTCCGCCTTCGCGCCGATCGCCGCGCCATCACAAGTGCCCTGGGGTCAAAAGGCGTTTTCCACCTATCTCGGCATGGATCAGAACGCCTGGCGCAAATACGACACGGTGGCCCTCATCGAGGGTGGCGCGCGCACCGGCGAAATCCTCGTCGACCAAGGCGAGGCGGATGTGTTCCTCGCCGAACAACTCCGCCCGGAACTGCTGGAAGAAGCCTGCGCCGCCGCGTCGATCCCGCTGACGCTGCGCCTTCACGACGGTTTTGATCACTCCTATTACTTCATCTCAACCTTTATGGCGGACCATATCGCCTGGCACGCCGAACGTCTCCGTTGATCGCTTCGGCGGACCCCTGCTTGCACGTGCCCCCCGGGTCCGCTAAACGTGACGGTTGACGATGTGGTCGGCAGGCTGAACCGCCGATGGGGGCATGACTCAACCCGGCGAGACACAATGGACAAAATTCGCGTGACCGGCGGCGTGCCGCTCAACGGCGCTATTCCGATCAGCGGCGCGAAAAATGCGACGCTGCCGCTGATGATCGCCAGCCTGCTGACCTCTGACACACTGACGCTCAAGAATGTGCCGAATCTGGCGGATGTCGCCAATCTCGCGCGGATCCTGCGCAACCACGGCGTCGACTCCGCGTTGGATGGCAAGCGCGCCAATGGTACGCCGCAGCAGGGCGACACGCTGCATCTCACAGCCCGCGACATCGTGGACACCACCGCGCCTTATGACATGGTGCGGCGGATGCGCGCGAGCTTCTGGGTGCTCGGCCCGCTCTTGGCGCGATGCGGTGAGGCGCGCGTGTCGCTGCCCGGCGGCTGCGCGATCGGTACACGGCCGGTTGATCTGCATCTTGAGGGCTTGAAGGCGCTGGGCGCGCAGATCGACCTGGAAGGCGGCTACGTTGTCGCGAAAGCCCCGAATGGCCTGCAGGGCGGGCGCGTCATCTTCCCGAAGGTCTCCGTCGGCGCGACGCAGAACGTGCTGATGGCGGCTGCGCTCGCCAAGGGCGAGACCGTCATCGAGAACGCGGCCATGGAGCCGGAGGTCGGCGACGTGGCGACCTGCCTGACCAAGATGGGCGCGCAGATCGAGGGCATCGGCAGTGCGACGCTGCGCATTCAAGGCGTCGACTACCTCGAAGGCGCGGTGCACACCGTCCTGCCCGACCGTATCGAAACCGGCACCTACGCCATGGCCGTGGCGGCCACGGGCGGCGAGGTGATGCTGGAAGGCGCGCGTGCCGACTTGCTGGAAGCGCCGATCGAGGTGCTGCGCGCGGCCGGCGTGGAGGTTGGCGTCACCAATGAAGGCATCCGGGTGGCCCGCAACGGCGCGGGGCTGATCCCGGTCGATGTCGAGACCGAACCGTTCCCCGGCTTCCCGACCGACCTGCAAGCGCAGTTCATGGCGCTGATGTGCAAGGCTGACGGCGCGTCCCATATCCGCGAGACGATCTTCGAGAACCGCTTCATGCATGTGCAGGAGCTTGCCCGGCTGGGCGCGCAGATCGACCTGGAGGGCGACACGGCGACTGTGCACGGCGTCAATGCGCTGCGCGGCGCGGAAGTGATGGCCACCGACCTGCGCGCTTCGGTCTCGCTGGTGATTGCCGGGCTGGTCGCCGAGGGCGATACGGAGATTAACCGCGTCTACCATCTCGACCGCGGCTTCGAGGAACTCGAGCGCAAGCTGGGCGATTGCGGCGCGCAGATCGAGCGTCTCGCCGCTTGAGCGCGGGCCGTATTTCCGGCAGATTATCAGGTATGTGACGCGTTCGCGCGCCACGACGACCGGCGCGCAAAGGGCCTCATGCCCCGCAATGCGCGACAGGACTCATCCATGACGGCACTGAAACTGCATGCGCTCGACGAAGAGGACCTTCAGGTGATCTCCGCGCATCTGCAGGATGCGATCATGCGCGTGCAGGAAATGACCTATCAGCCGCGACAGCAGCGCTTTGCCGCGGTGCTCAACCGCTTCGACTGGCTTGATGCCGAACGCGGTAGCGGCAAACGCGGGCGCTATCAGCGGCGGCAGTCGGCGCTGCGCTTCGAGCGGGTGCTCGATGCCAAGATCCAGAACATCGACCGGCGGCGCAATGACGGGGTCTACGAGTTGCTGGCGATCCAGTTTCATCCGACCGACCCGCCGGGCGGCGAGGTGCTCCTGATCTTCGCCGGCGACGCCGCGATCCGGCTCACGGTCGAGTGCATCGAGGCGGAGTTGCGCGACTTGAGCGCCGCCTGGCGCGCCCGCAGCAAGCCCGAGCACAACATCGACGACGCGCCCGCCCGATCGGACCATTCCGATTGACCGCAACCTCGAAAGAGCCGCCATGCCCGTTTCCCTGAACACCGCTGATGCGGATTTCGCTCGCCAGTTCGACGCCTTCCTCGCCGCGCGCCGTGAGGAGGAAGCCGACGTCTCACAGACCGTTGCGCAGATCATCGCCGATGTGCGCGCGCGCGGCGACGCGGCGGTTGCAGAGCTGACGAGGCGCTTCGACGAAATCGACGTGGCAGCCGCCGGGATGCGCGTGACCGACGCCGAAATCGCGACGGCGATGGCCGAAGTGTCCGCGGAGACGATGGACGCGCTCAAGCTGGCGCGTGACCGGATCGAGGCGTTTCACCGCCGCCAGCTTCCGAGCGACGACCGCTACACCGACGAACAGGGCGCGGAGCTTGGCTACAAGTGGACGGCGGTGGACTCCGCTGGGCTGTACGTGCCGGGCGGGCAGGCGGCGTATCCCAGCTCAGTCCTGATGAATGCGGTGCCGGCCAAGGTCGCGGGCGTTCCGCGCGTGGCGATGGTGGTGCCGACGCCGGGCGAGGTGATGAACCCGCTGGTTTTCGCCGCCGCGCGGCTTGCCGGGGTCGATGAGGTCTATCGCATTGGCGGCGCGCAGGCTGTCGCGGCGCTTGCCTTCGGCACGGAGACGGTTGAGCCGGTTGCCAAGATCGTCGGGCCGGGCAACGCCTATGTGGCCGAGGCGAAGCGGCAAGTGTTCGGCACGGTCGGTATCGACTCCATCGCCGGGCCCAGCGAGGTGCTGATCGTCGCGGACAAGGACAACCGCGCAGACTGGATCGCCGCCGACCTCCTCGCGCAGGCCGAGCACGACGCCGCCGCGCAGTCGATCCTCATTACCGATGACGGCGAACTCGCCGAAGCGGTGGCACGCGAGGTGGACACGCAGCTTGCCACGCTGCCGCGCGGCAACATCGCCGGGGCGAGCTGGGAGCGCTTCGGCGCGATCATCAAGGTAGAGCGGCTCGATCAAGCGCCGGACCTGGTCAATCGTCTCGCGCCGGAACACCTCGAACTCGCCACCGCCGACCCGGAGGCGCTTCTGAGCGGCATTCGCAACGCCGGGGCCGTCTTCCTCGGCCACTACACGCCTGAAGCTGTAGGCGATTACGTCGCCGGGCCGAATCACGTCCTGCCGACATCGCGCACCGCGCGCTTCTCCTCGGCCCTGAGCGTTCTGGACTTCATGAAGCGTTCATCTATCCTGCGACTGAGCGCGGATGCCTTGCGCGCGCTTGGGCCTGCGGCGATGACGCTTGCCGACGCCGAGGGGCTGGATGCGCATGCGCGCTCGATCGAGATGCGCCTGACCCGCTGAAGGCGGCAACCCGTGAGCCGGAGCCGATGACCGACGACCCCGAGACGCCTGAACGCCGCGACCGGCTCATCGACATCACGCTGGACGAGACATCCATCAGCCACAATTCGCCGGAGGTCCAGCACGAGCGCAAGGTCGCCATCTTCGACCTGCTGGAAGAGAACACCTTCGTGCTGGAGGACGGCACGCCCGGCCCGTACCGCCTTCATCTGGAGATCGTCGAGAACCGGCTGGCGTTCCACGTCGCGCGGGATGACGGTGCCCACGCCATGACGTTCCTGCTTTCGCTGTCGCCATTCCGCAAGATCATCAAGGACTATTTCCTCGTCTGCGAGAGCTATTACGCCGCCATCAAGACCGAGCCGCCCAGCCGCATCGAGGCGCTCGATATGGGC
>CAYYSM010000214.1:0-148 GCA_964474225.1 uncultured Hyphomicrobiaceae bacterium | reverse complement strand
GGGCACCCAGCTCTTGCAGCAGCGGCTTGAAGGAAAGATCAGCGTGGATTTCGACACGGCCCGGCGGCTGTTCACGCTGATCTGCGCGCTCCACTGGAAGGGATGAACCGTTGGACGCGCCGCCGCCCAGCGACAAGCCGCCCAACCC
>CAYYSM010000213.1:0-5042 GCA_964474225.1 uncultured Hyphomicrobiaceae bacterium | reverse complement strand
GAGCTCAATGGCGCCGGCGCGGTCCTGCTCCTCGCGCACGATCTGCTCGATTTTCTTGAGCACGCGGAAGCCGAACGGCAGCCAGACATAGATGCCCGCACTCGCCTGGCGGATCATGCCGGCGCGCAGCATCAGCCGGTGCGAGACGATCTCCGCCTCTTTCGGGTCATCGCGCAGGATCGGCAGGAAATAGCGGCTCAGTTTCATCGCACATCCCAAGGAACTTGAAGCGTGAGCAGGCCGCCGTCGCGGCCCCATGCCTTGCGAGCGGCATACCCGACTAAGACGCCAAGCGCAATGGCGGCTCCGCCGCACTCACAAGCCTTAATCGTTAGAAAGCGCGCCCTGTCTTCAACGAATTGCTCATTGAATGGGCAACATCATCACGAAATGATGACAACACGCGCAGGTTGGGCTATCGTCACGATGCGGCGCTGACGTCGTCCGACAGATCCCTTCAAGGAGCACAAACGCATGGATGCCGGTGTCAGGCGCGCCCGGGTCTAGGGAGGAAGACAGAAAACGTCAATAATATCCGGTTAACCGGATGCCACAGGTTGCACGGTCGATAGAAAAAGGGGCGGCTCAACCCCCGGTCCAAATGCTACTCACATGTCTTGAATTAAGACAGGCAAGGTCGCGCGCCTTGCCTTTTTTATTCAGTCGAACGTCTCGTATTGCGGCAGGAAGGGGATGCTGTCGAGCGGGATCAACCGGTACTCCACCACAGCGTAGATCGGCGCAAAGATCAGCGCAGCCACGACGGTGGTGATGGCGAACTTGCGCCAGATATGCGGGATCGACGGGGCCGCCGGCTCCGAGCCGTCGACGATCTCGCCCTGCTCCTGCTGCGAGCGCACGCCGAACGGCAGGACCGTGAACAGCACCATCCACCAGCAAATGAAATAAACCGCGATCGCAAACGGTAAGCTCACGCACGCCTCCTTTTGGTTCTTTTCGCGCGCGACAGGCCGGCTCAGGCCTGCTCCAGTTCTATCAGGGTGCCGCAGAAATCCTTGGGGTGCAGGAACAGGACGGGTTTGCCGTGCGCGCCGATCTTCGGTTCGCCGTCCCCCAGGATGCGCGCGCCCATCGCTACCAGCTTGTCACGCGCAGCATGAATGTCCGCCACCTCGTAGCAAACATGATGAATGCCGCCTTCGGCGTTCTTCTCCAGGAATTTGGCGATTGGCGAGGCGTCTCCCAAGGGCTCCAGCAACTCGATCTTGGTATTCGGCAGTTCGATGAACACCGTGCTTACGCCATGATCGGGCTGCGCGACGAGGTCGGAAACGGTCGCGCCGAGCGTATCGCGGTATTGCGCGGCGGCGGCGCGCGCATCGGGCACGGCGATGGCCACATGGTTCAGTCGTCCAAGCACCATTCTCCTCCATTTCGCGGATGCTCTTGAGGCAACAGGATAAGCGGCGCGCTCATACCGTGGCAACGCGAACCGTGCACAGCGGCTTCTTGCCCCAGGCCTGATTGATCGCCCCGCGCACCGAGCGGCGCACCGCCTCGCCGACCGTGCGCGGGTCCTTGCGGCGGGGGCGCGGAATGCCGTCGAAGGCGTTGAAGATGGCGCGCTCGGCGATCTCGGCGAAGAGCCGGCCGTTCTCATCGAGGTTGGGGATGCCGTGCATGACGATGTGCGGATCGGCGGCCATCTCGCCCTTGCGATCGACCACCACGAACACCGTCATTGTGCCGACGAAGCTGAGCTTGCGGCGTTCGCGCAGCGGGCCGTCCTCCTCGCGCAGCAGCAGCGTCCCGTCGCGCATCAGCCGGCCGACCGGCGCCTCGTCGATGATCTCTGCCGGGCCGGGATGGAGCCGCGCCATGATGCCGTTGCGCACACCGCGCAACGCCGGGACGCCCTCCTCCTTCGCCAGATTGACATGCTCGTAAAGGTGCCGGTCCTCGCCATGCATCGGCACGACCACGCCCGGGCGCGTCCACTGATACATCTGCCGCAGTTCGCCGCGCCGGCAATGACCGGAGGAATGGATCGGCCCGTCCGGGTGGTGCTCGATGATCTTCACGCCGAGCCGCGAGAGCTTGTTGTACACCGCATGAATGGCATCCTCGTTGCCAGGGATCATGCGGCTGGAATAAACCACCCAGTCCCCGCGTGAGAGCGTCACGTTCGGGTGCTCGTCATCGGCGATGCGGGCAAGCGCCGCGCGCGGCTCGCCCTGGCTGCCGGTGCACAGCGCCACGACTTTTTCCGGCGGAAGATAGCCGAAATCGTCCTCGTCCAGATAACTCAGATGCTCGGGCCAGTAGCCGGTCTCCTCCGCCGCGTCGATGATCCGTCGCATGGCCCGGCCGACGATCACCAGATGGCGGTCGGCGGCCTGGGCGGCCTCGGCGATGGCGATGAGGCGCGCGACATTCGAGGCGAAGGTGGTGAACGCCACCCGCTGCGGCGCTACGGCGACCAGTTTCTTCAGCGTGTCGGCCACCAAGCCCTCGGAAAAGGTCGTGCCCTCGGTAATGGCGTTGGTGCTGTCGCAAATCAGCGCGTCGATGCCCTCGTCCCCGAGTTCCCTGAGCCGCGCGACATTGGTCGGCTTGCCCAGCCCCGGGGCATCGTCGATCTTCCAGTCCGCCGTATGCAGCACCAGCCCGCCGCCCGCGCGGATCGCCAGCGCGTTCGTCTCCGGGATCGAGTGCGCCATGTTGATGAACTCGACATCGAACGGGCCGATGGTGACCCGCCCCTCATACGGCACCTCGATCAGCTCAACCTGCTTGCCCCAGTCGCACTGGGCGAGCTTGCCCTTGAGCAGCGTCAGCGCGAACTGCGTGCCGTAGACCGGCGCGCGTAGACGCGGCCACAACTCCTCGACCGCGCCGATGTGGTCCTCATGCGCATGGGTCAGAACGATGCCGACGAGGTTCCGCTCGGCCTCGATGAAGGTGGTGTCCGGCGTGATGATCTCGATGCCCGGCTCGTCCGCGCTTGGGAAGGTGACGCCGCAGTCGACCATCAACCACTTGCGGTCATCGGCCGGGCCGACGCCGTAGAGATACATGTTCATGCCGATCTCGCCGATGCCGCCCAGCGGCAGAAAGACGAGTCCGGCCTCATCGCCATTACTCATGTTGTGCCGTTTCTGTCTTGCCTCCGGGCGCCCAGCCGATGGCAACGTCGCCCGCGGTGATGATCCGTTCCGTCCCGTCCTGGCGCAGACGCAGCGCGCCGGTTTCATCCAGCCCGCCGAAGCGCCCGGCGACCTTCTGCCCGCCCAGCGTCACCGAGATCGGCGCGCCCAGCGGGACCGCGTGGCGCAGCCAGGCCTCCCGGATTTGCGGGAAGCCCGCGCCATTCGCCCAGTTCTCCAGCCAGCGCGAGCTTGCCTCCGCCAGGGCAGTCAGCGCCTGCTCCGGCGCGACCGAAAAACCATGCTCGCGCAGGGACGTCACCGCGCGGCCCAGCCCTGACGGCGCGGAGGCCAGATTGAGACCGGTGCCGATCACGACCGCGCGCGCCCCGGCGCTCAACACCACGCTCTCGATCAGCACGCCGCCCAGCTTCGCGCCCTCCAGCATGATATCGTTCGGCCATTTGAGCCGCAGCCGGTCGGCCAGCGCTTCGCCCGTCAATGCCGCGATCGCCCCGCGCGCGGCAAGCCCCGCCACCAGCGGCAGGCCGCCGATCGCCTGCGGCGGGCAATGAGGGCGGAGCAACAGGCTCGCATAGAGATTACCTTCAGGCGAGTCCCAGTCGCGCCCAAGCCTTCCACGCCCTTTCGTCTGCCGTCCGGCCCAGACCCACAGCGGCGGCGCTGCGCCCTCCAGCGCCAGCGTCATCGCCTCGGCGTTGGTGGACGGCGTTTCAGGCAGAAAGAGCGCGCGGTGCCCGCAAGGCAGCGTGATCGCGGCGCGCTCGGACGCCATCAGACGAACAGCGCCTTGGCGGCCGCGTCGGCCGCGGCGACCAGCGGGCCGGGCGCGATGAAGAACAGCAGCGTGAAGGCGCTCGTCACGCCCAGCACGAAGCCGGGGCCGCGCTGCATCGGCTCGAACGCATCGGCCGGCTCGTCGAAATACATCACCTTGACGATACGCAGATAGTAATACGCCGCGACTACCGAGGCGACCACGCCCACGACAGCCAGCCAGGCCAGCCCCGCGTTCACCGCCGCGGCGAACACGTAGAACTTGGCGAAGAAGCCGGCAAGCGGTGGAATGCCGGCCATCGAGAACATCAGCATCGCCAGCAGAAACGCCACCATCGGCTGGTTCTTCGACAGTCCGGCCAACTCGTCGATGCCCTCCACCATGCCTTCGGCGCGGCGCATCGACAGGATGCAGGCAAAGGTGCCAAGCGTCATCGCCACGTAGATCGCCAGATAAACGAGAACCGCCTGCGTCCCCTGCTGGCTGCTGGCGGACAAACCGACAAGCATGTAGCCGACATGGCCGATCGAGCTATAGGCCATCAGCCGCTTGATGTTGCGCTGGCCGATCGCGCCGAATGCCCCCAAGGCCATGGAGGCCACCGCGATCGCGATGGTAATCTGCTGCCATTCCGCGGCGAGCGCGGGCACCGCGCTCATCAGGACGCGCACCAGAAGCCCCACCGCCGCAGCCTTGGCGGCCGCGGAGAACAGCGCCGTGGCCGGTGTCGGCGCACCTTCGTAGACATCGGGCGTCCACATGTGGAACGGGACCGCCGAAACCTTGAACGCCAGCCCGGTCAGCAGGAACACAAGCCCGAAAATCAACCCGAGCGAGGGTCCGCTGGCCTGCGCGGTGAGCGCGATCGCCTCGAAGCCTGTGTTGCCGGTGAAGCCATAGATCAGCGAGCAGCCATACAGGAGAAAGCCCGAAGACAGCGCGCCCAACACGAAGTATTTCAGCCCCGCTTCGCTGGAGCGAAGCGAATCCCGCCGGATCGCGGCAATCACGTAAAGTGACAAGCTCTGCAACTCCAGCGCCAGGTACAGCGAAATCAGGTCGTTGGCCGACAGCATCAGCATCATGCCGGTCGTTGCAAGCAGCACCAGCACCGGATACTCGGCGATGTCGAGCTT
>CAYYSM010000212.1:0-5063 GCA_964474225.1 uncultured Hyphomicrobiaceae bacterium | reverse complement strand
CCACGGCGTCGATGCGATTGTGGTAGACGTAGACCACGTCGTGATCGCGGAAGAGGGCGCGGCTTTGGTCCCTGTTCATCGCCAGCAGGTCCTCGGCCCGCATCGCCGTGGCCCGGTCGGGGAGCGCCCGCTCCAGGATCTTCTTCCGGTTCTCGGTGCCCGCCGAACTCTCCCCATCGACCAGCACCGTCGAGCTGTCGCTGGCGATCTCCAGCCGCTCGTGGGGCAGGAGCGCGGCCATGCCGAGCTGGGTGTAGCTGGGCAGCAGCGTCAGCGCGGGTTCGATGTCGGCGTCGTAGCGGTCCTCCTGGCGGATCAGGCGCAGCAGCTCCTCGCCGATCTCATAGCGCAGGCCATCGGAGATGACGACGAAGACCTTGTTATCTCGCGCCAGGAACGGTTGGATGCGCCGACTGAAGAAGTCTTGCTGCGCCAACACGGATCCCCCATCCCAGGTATCCAGCTCATCCACCAGGGCTTGCCACTGGTTGTTGACTTTCAGCAGGTAGGAATTCGTGTACTTGTTTTCGACGATCTGCGCCAGGGCGTCGAAGAGCGTTGTCTGGCCTGACTGGCGGACGTGGGTGATGAACTTGCGATACCGCTGGTCGAGCTGGTACCAGACGCGGGCGTACTGCTCGACGACGGGGGCGACCTCGCTGTGGGCGACGGCGCGCACCGTCAGGTCGACGCGGTCGAGGGTGTCGAAGAACGCGGCGGCCTCCTCCACGGCGGCGTACTCGGCCCGGTAGGCGTCGTACCAGTGACTGCGCCGCCGCTGGCGGATCAGCTTCTCCACCTCGCTCCCGGATATTGTACGCTGCGCGACGTCGCGCACCAGGTCGCTGAGGATCTTCCGGTCGACCAGTTCGAAGGTCTCCACGGCGAGCAGGTCGTGGTAATCGCGCCCTTGCAGGTCCTGCTCGATATTTAGAATGTTGGCGCACTCGGCCGACAGAGCAGCGAAGGCCGCCTGGTAGTGGACGCTGTCCTTCCACTGCTTGAGGAAGACGAGGGCGTCGCTGTTGAGTTGGGCCGCCTCGCCAACGCCCATCGCGTAGCAGGATTGGAAGAGGGTGATGACGAAATCGCGCAGGCCGGGGGTCTCGGAGGTGTAACCGTAGGCGCGCGCCAGTTGCTCCCACAGGAAGCCGGACAAGCTGCTCCGTTCGATCAGGCGCAGCTTCTCGCTCCGGCGCAACCTCTCGCTCCGGCCCGCGGCCAAGTCGTCGAGCAGGTTCTTCAGGATGTCGTCGAGGCGCGGTTCGGCGCGGGCGCAGACGGCGACCATCTTGAGGTGGACCTGGCGCGGGGTGTCGTCCGGTTTGAGCAGCTCCTTCAGCGCCTCACGCCGGCGCGCGGCCTGGAAGAACTCGGTGTGGGGCGCGACGACGTCGGTGAACTCTAGCCCCAGGCCGATCTCGCTCAGCCAGAGGGAGACCTGGTCGGCGCGGAACTCGCCGTGGGCCAGCTGGACGTCGAGGAGCCAGTTCTCCAGGTCGGGCGGGGACGGCCCCGCGTGGTAGAGGAGGAATTTAGCGTCCGGCTGCTGGCGCAGGATGCGGTGTTTGACGCCGAACTGGTTGTTCACCAAGGTGATCTTTTCGACGCCGGGCAGCGCCAGCGCGTCGAATTCGTCTCGCAGCTCTCGCTTGACGTCGTACCAGAAGACGATGCGGTGGCGGTCGAAAATGCGGGTCAGGGCCTGTTCGATTTCATTCATGTCAGTTTCCAGTGGTCAGTGATTAGTGGTCAGTGGTCAGTCGTCAGAGTTTGCGGCGGAGGGCGTTGGTAAGGCCGTTGATTAGCTTGCCGACTTCTGCGCATTGCTCTAATAGTTGGGCTTCTTGTGTGGTTTCAAGATACCCCAAGCGGGTGGCGAGGATGATCTGTGTTTCTGTCTCTTTGGGCGACCCGTAGGCCACACCCAGGAATTGTATGAATGCCTTGGTCGAATGCCGCCCTTGCCCCTCGGCGATGTTGGACGGAACGGAGACCGCCGCCCGCCGCAACTGCGATGTCAGGCCATAGACCTCTTCCCGGTTTATTGAGAAGATAGGATAAACCCATCCTGTTGATACACCGTATCACCCGGTTCCTGCGACATGGGATCGACGGCGAAAGCGGCATTGCGTCCCAGCTGAAGGATCAGGACGCGCGGTGACTGTGAAATAAAAACAAACCGGTCACTGACCACACTGCCATAGGGAAACCCGTCGGCTTGTATGTAGCCGGGCTCAAAGCTGGTCACCACCTGCAGCGTACTGCCATTCAGACTGAACACGTCACCGTTGGTGATGATGTGGTTATGGTTGTCAACAGCGCAACTCCGCGCCCGGGTAGATTGCAAGGCAGAAAACAGGGGATTGCCAGGCGTGTCAAGGTTCCATGTCTCGACAAAATACGTGTGACAGGCGACCAGGGTTTCGCCCACGATGTGCATGTGATAGGCCGCCGAATCGCGGTCGATAAAGTGGAGCAGCGAGGGGTTGGCCGGGTCAGAAAAGTCTAGCACCCTGAATCCATAAATATAGTCTAAGTCAACCGTTTCGAACTCTGAGGTATAGAGCGTATCTTGATATACGGCAGCAGAAAAGAAGTATTTGGCTGCTACGTTATAGCTGGAAAGCAGGGTCGGGTTGGCAGGATCGACCGCCGAATAGACGCCGACGCTGCCATATCCCGGCGCAATGAGATAGGATCCGTGGTGCACCAGGTTATAGATGGTGAGATCGTTTCGGGTGCGTACCACGCTGGGATAAGCCGGGTTGTGGATGCTCAAGACGGTCAGTCCCTCATAGCCAAAGACGTAAAGATAATTCCCATTTCTCAAGAGGCCGTTGTCGTTTGGCAGGTTTAGGGTAGAGACAGGCGAGCGAAACGTGGTGAAACTGTTACGCGTGGACAGGTCGGCGACGTTGTAGGTGTACAGCACGCCATCCCTGGCCAACAAGTAGGCATAGCCATCCTTTTCGGCCACGCTGCGCGTGGCCAGGATATCGTCAGTCGGTATAACCAGCTCGCCCACCGGCAAATAGGGTTCGCCAGTGGGAGGAGCGTAGTTTTTGAGCATCAATGGCAGGTATATTTTGCTCATATGTACATACGTGCTTGTATCAGCGCTGCTGGGCCAGGCCTCCACGTTCCCCACACGGTCGCGGGCGCGGCTGCGGAAATAGTAGGTGCCCTCCCCCTGCGCCTTGAACGTGGCTGCAGTGCTGCTGCTGCCGCTGATCCAGGTAACCCAGCTGCCATCCACGCCCAGGCGATATTGCACGTCATAACTGACGATGTCGCTGGTCGCGTCCGTGCCGCTCCAATGGACGACAAAGCTGGCCTGTGACTGCTCGGCTGCCAGCGCGCTGACCGCCGAAGAGGGTGGCGTGGTATCGACGTAAAACGTATAGTAAGGGGCATCTCCCTGCTGGTTGGTGTTGCTCGGGTTGACGTTGCCGAAACGATCCTTGCTGGTCACGGCAAAATGATGCTGCCCGTCGGACAGAGCGCTGGGTACCGTAAAAGCGGTGACGTTCCCCACCCACCAATCGTTATTGTAGCCACCCTCGGGCGTCCAGTCGTCCACCGCCACGTAGTAGCCGGCCATGCCCGAGCCGCTGTCGCTGCCGGCGTTCCATTGAAAACGGGGCGTCGAGTCGTTGGTGTAGGGACCGCTCCACCCGTCGGGCCGCACGTTCGAGGCCTTGGTGGGCGGGGCCAGGTAGGTGTACCCGGCATAGGTGCTGTCAATGGCGCATTCACCGTAGCCCACTTTGAAATAACCGCCATCATGATACTGACCACTTGGCCAGTCGCTCCCCCAGCTGTTGCGGACGATCCAGTAGCCGCCGGCATCGTTGTAGCCGACGATGACCACGCCATGGTTGATGTCCGAATCGTCGGTGCAACGATAGATGCCGCTGCCGTCGAAATAGCCGCCATAATCTGAGTTGATCCCCATATAGGCATAAACCGGTCCGTAATCGACCACCGCCTGGCGGATCGTATCCCGGCTGGGTCCAAAAGCGGACAGTTCATCGACGTAGGTCAGCCGGTTTTGCCACCCCGCGCACTTGGAGCAGGCGCTGTCTGAGGCAGTATACGAAAAACAGCCCTCGTCGACGATGCCGTCGTCCCGGATGTAATGCATAGCCACAGATGCTGACCCGCCGCTGCAGGAGCCCGCACCTGAACATGAGACCAGGTCTTGCTCAGCCAGGTTCAAGTCGAGGCCGGGGTTATTGTTGACGATGTTGTAGTGTGCCTCGACCACGCCCACTGCGGCAAAGGCCCAGCAACTCCCACAGCTTTGCTGATTCTTGACGCTGGTCAGCCAGTTGCTGCCGCCATAACTGCGCCAGTTAAACGAGGAGGGCGCGGCCGGCCCGATCTGCGGCGACGGGGCGTCCGCGTCGATGGTCGGTAGTTCCGAGGCGCAAGGTCTGGCGGTGCAAGAGCCAGCGGTACAGGGACCTGCGGCGCGGGCGCTCAGGTCGGTCAATGTCGTCACCGGGCCGATCTCCTGTCCCTCCGGCGAGACACAGACCGCATAGTTGGCCGAAAAAGGGTCTTGGCCGTCGGAGCGGGTCTCGGTCCCGTGGCCCTGCTGCGCGCAGTAGTTATGTTCCTGGCCACACGTGCCGGCGTAAAAGTCCCACTGGCCGCACCCCTGGCCGCTGGGCAGGACGCAAACCCCTCGCTGCCCACCGTCAGCCTCCTCAACGATTTGATATTCGTAGCCCATCACGTCCTTACAATAGACAGCGGCCGGGTTGCCCATGGCTGCCAGTCTACGGGTCGCGCCTGGGGATTGCTCTGTCGCGCGCGTGGCAGGTAACGCTGCCGTGACGACCAGCAACGAGACGAACAAAAGGACAGAAATATAGTTTTTTTTGTTTTGCATCTGGAACTCCTGGTATGATTAGAATTGACGTTAAAGATTGCTTCACCGCCTATGGCAGATCAAAATGACCGGTGGACTGGGCTTATTTCCCACTCAACCCCCGCACGTGAGCCAGCGCCTCCCCCAGCTTATTGTAATTCACCAACACCCCATCATCCAGGTC
>CAYYSM010000211.1:0-5087 GCA_964474225.1 uncultured Hyphomicrobiaceae bacterium | reverse complement strand
AAGTGGACCCGCTGGGCCTCGATGCGCTCGACCACCGCTATCTGCGCTGCATCGCCGACACTTATGGCGGCGGTCCGGTGGGCATCGACACGATTGCGGCAGCACTGAGCGAATCCAAGGACGCACTGGAAGAAACGATCGAGCCTTTCCTGCTCCAGCAGGGTTTCATCGGCCGCACGCCGCGTGGACGCATCGTCACGCTCAAGGCGTTCAAGCATCTCGGCTTGGCCGCGCCCGCGCAGATGACACAGCCCTCCATGCCGCTGTTCGGGGATAGCGATGAGTGAGAAAGAGGTGCTGCATGGCCGGACTGAAAGATTTTGATCTGGACAAACTCGACGATGAGCAAATCGCAAACCTTTTGGAAAACTATCGGAAGGCGGGCAAGACTGAAGAACCGAAATATACTGAGATTTTGGCTGAACACGCTCGCCGCCAGGGCAAAGGGCTTTCATTCGAGAAGTCTCTTGCTGCCATCAGGGACGCCGCTTCGCGGGGACAATTCCTGAGCTACAAACAACTCGCGGAAGCGAGCGGATTGAAGTGGTCTTTTGCGGTGCGTCACGCGATGCCGTCGCATCTGTGGAATCTCCTTGAGTACAGTTATCGGAACGGTCTGCCGCTTCTCAGTGCCATTGTCGTCAACCAAAAGAATGTCGGCACCGGAGATATGGAGCCGGAAACGTTGCGTGGGTTTATCGCTGGTGCGCGCGATCTCGGGATTGCCGTTACGGATGAGCGTCAATTCCTGAAGGAACAACAAGAAGAGGTCTTCAGACGCGCGAAGGAATGGACGCTGAATGTCTGAGGCCGGCGCGCAGGACTGGCCGCACCTGGCCGGGCGGCTCGAAGAGGGGCGGCACGTCCTGCCCGTGCGCGTCTATTACGAGGACACCGATTTCTCCGGCCTCGTCTATCACGCCAGCTATCTGCGCTTCATGGAGCGCGGGCGCTCCGACATGATCCGGTTGCTCGGCGTGCATCACAGCGTGCTGGCGGACCGGCCCACCCGTGTGGTCTTCGTCGTGCGGCGCATGGAAATCGACTTTCTGCGGCCCGCGCGTATCGACGATGTGCTGGAGGTCGTTACAGAGCCCGCGGAGCAGACAGCCGCGGCATTCACGCTGGCGCAGACGGTTATGCGCGGGGACGAGCAGCTTGTCCGTGCGCGGGTGCAGATCGTGCTCGTGGACGAGACCGGCCGGCCGCAGCGGCTCGCGACTGCGCTGCCGGAGAGCGTCACGCGCTGGATGCGCTCAGGCTGACCGCCACGGCTTTTCCACACTCCCCGGTCAAGGGAGGTGGCTGTACGTCAACCACGCCGGACAACGCATTCAATGGAATTGCCTAGCCCGCTCGTGATCTTCGTTGCCGCGCGGGCTGACGCGTCGGTTTTCGCGCTTTTCAGCGAGGCGGGGGTGGTGGTCCAGGCGGTGATCCTCGCGCTGGTCGCGGCTTTCTTCTGGACGCTGGTCGCCGCCGTCAGCAAATACGCCGAGCTGGCGCGCGTGCGGCAGGAGGCCGACGCTTTCGAGAGACTGTTCTGGTCCGGGCCATCGCTTGACGAACTTTACGCCTCCATGAACGGCAAACAGACCGGCTCCTTGTCGGCGATATTCATGGCGGCAATGTATGAGTGGCGGCGCACGCTGGGGACCTCCCCACGCGCGCTTCCCGGGGTGCAGGGGCGGATGGAGCGGCTCATGGCGGTGTCGATCGCGCGGGAAACGGACCGGCTGGAGCGGGGATTGACCATTTTGGCGGGCGTCGGCACGGCCGCGCCGCTTCTGGGCCTGGCTGGCGCGCTATGGGCGCTGATGGCGGGCTTCGCGGCGGCGGGCGACTTCGCCGCGCTGGCCCCGGCGGCGGCACAGGGCGCGCTCGCGGGCGCGCTGGGGCTTTTCGCCGGCGCGGTCGCGGTTATCTTTCATCGCGGGCTGACACGCGCTGTGCAGCGCCACACGCAGCGTATGAAGGACTTTGCGCAGGAGTTTTCCGCCATCGTGTCCCGCCAGATCGACGCAAACACATGATCCGCCGGCCGAGCCATAGGCGATCCTGTCTGTTGCGCGCGACGCTTGCGCTGCTGGCGACGCTGTTCGTGCTCACGGCGTCCGCTTGGGCGCAGACGCAGGAAGATACGCCCGAGCTTCCCGTTCGCATCGCCATTCCCGCCTTTTCCAGCGACACGGCGGAGACGGAAGAGTTGGCTCAGCGTATCGCGCGTGTGTTGACCTCCGATCTGGCGCGTTCGCAGGCCTTCATCCCGCTGGAGCAGACCGCGTTGGTTCAGGAGCGGGTCAGTCTCAACGCCATGCCGCGCTTTCCGGATTGGCGCGCCACGAATTCGTCGGCGCTCCTGGTTGGCCGTGTGACGCCAGCGCCCGGCGGACGGCTGCGGCTGGCGTTCCGCCTGTGGGATGTTGCGTCCGGCACGCAGCGCATCGGCGCGCAATACTACGCACCGCAGCAGCATTGGCGTCGGCTTGCGCATGTCGCGGCGGACGCCGTCTATTCCGAACTTACTGGCGCGCCGGGTTATTTCGATACGCGGATCGCCTTTGTCGAGCAGCGCAACGACATCGAACCGCCGGTGACCCGCCTCGCGGTGATGGACCAGGACGGGCGGAATCTCGAGTATCTCACCAACGGCACGCAGACCATCCTGTCGCCGCGGTTCAGCCCCGCAACCCAGCAGATCATCTATGTCGTTGATACCGGCAGCACGCTGCGCATTGTGCTGCGGGACCTGCATCAGGGCCTGACGGAGACGGTCGGCGACTTCCCCGGGCTGATGGCGCCGCCCCGCTTCGCGCCAGACGGACGCCGCATCGTCATGAGCCTGCGGCGCGGCGGCAATGCCAATCTGTATCAGATCGACCTGCGCACCCGCGCTATGCGCCGGTTGACCGAAACCGCCGCGATCGACACCGCCCCGAGCTTCTCCCCATCCGGGCGGCACATCGTCTTCGTCTCCGGGCGCAGCGGTACGCCCCAGATCTATGTCATGCGGGCGAACGGCCGCGCGCAGCAGCGGATCAGCCGCGGCGAGGGCAGCTATGACGAGCCGTTATGGTCCCCGCGCGGCGATCTGATCGCCTTCGTCAAGCGGCTGCAGGGGCAGGCGTTTCTCGGCGTCATGAAGCCGGACGGCTCGCAGGAGCGGCTGTTGACGGCAGCCGCGGATATCGGCGGTTTGTCCTGGGCGCCGAATGGGCGGGCGTTGGTGTTTTCCCGGCCGCGTTCGGGCGAGCAGGGCGGCACAGAACTGGTTGTCATCTCGCTGAGCGGCAATGGCGAGCGGGTGCTTGAGACCCCGCATTCCGCGACCGATCCGTCATGGTCGGCTCCGCTGGGCGCGCGGCAGTCGGTGACCCGGCGATAGCCTTGGCGCAGCCCCGATTACAGCGGTTTACAAGCGCGTGTTAGCACCTCCAGGCCGCTATGCCTTCGTGTCTTTTTCGCATCATCGTGGCGCAAATCTGGCGGGACTATGCGGGGGTGCGCTTGATCTGACCCTGTGCGCCCGGTAATCCCTGAAAGCGGCAATTGCCGTAAATTCAGAGGAGATATCATCATGAAGGGTCTGAAAGGCGTTATCGTCGTGGCCACCGTCATCGCCACCGCTGCGGCCGTCAGCGCTTGCCGCAAGGAAGTTGCCGAGCCGTCTCTGAAGCTGGGCGCTGCTGACGTGGCTGTGCACGTGGTCCGCTAAGAGGCACCGTCTTGAAGTGCTTCAGCGCGGAGTGCGTTACTTCGCCTGGAATCAAGAACTGAAACGCTGGGTTATCGGGGGGACCCATGATCGACAGCGTTTCAGTTCGACTTGTTTTGAGCTTCCAAGAAAAGCCCAAGCTCGCTGACAGCTCTCCCGAAGGCTGAGACACCCTTTTCGTTTTTCGAGACATTGAAATAAGGGCCGCCGCCAGTTCTGACGGCGACACCAGTTTCTTCGGGGCCTACCGCGCGCTGTGCATCTGCAGCCGCTCCTTGATCTCATCCAGGATCGCCGGATCGTCGATCGTCGCGGGCACGCGATACTCCTCGCCATCTGCGATCTTGCGCATCGTGCCGCGCAGGATTTTGCCCGAGCGCGTCTTCGGCAGCCGGTTGACCGTCAGCGCCAGCTTGAACGCCGCCACCGGGCCGATCTCGTCGCGTACGAGCTGGATGATCTCCGTCTCGATCTCCGAGGGATCGCGGTTGACGCCCGCGTTCAGCACCACGAAGCCCGCCGGCACCTGCCCCTTGATCGGGTCGGCGATGCCAACGACGGCGCACTCGGCCACGTCCGGGTGGTTGGCGATCACCTCCTCGATGCCGCCCGTTGACAGCCGGTGCCCGGCGACATTGATGATGTCGTCGGTGCGGGCCATCACGAAGACATAGCCGTCTTCGTCCAGATAACCGGCGTCGCCCGTCTTGTAGTAACCCGGATAGTCGTCGAGATACGAGTTCCTGAAGCCCGCGTCGTTGTTCCACAGTGTCGGCAGGCAGCCCGGCGGCATCGGCAGCTTGATGCAGATCGAGCCGTTCTGCCCTTGCGGCACGTCATAGCCCTGCTCGTCGAGTACGCGCAGGTCATAGCCCGGCATCGGCACAGTCGGCGAGCCGTACTTGACCGGCAGCATCCCCAGGCCGACCGGGTTGCCCGCGATCGCCCAGGCCGTCTCGGTCTGCCACCAGTGGTCGATCACCGGCACGTTCAGCACCTTCTCCGCCCAGCGAATCGTGTCCGGGTCGGCGCGCTCGCCCGCAAGGAACAGCGTCTCGAATTTCGACAGATCGTAGTTGCCCGCCAGCTCGCCGCTCGGATCATGCTGCTTGATCGCGCGGAAGGCCGTCGGGGCGGTGAACAGCGCCTTGACGCCATGCTCTGAGATGACCCGCCAGAAGGCGCCAGCATCCGGCGTGCCGACGGGCTTGCCCTCGTACATGATCGTCGTCGCGCCGTGCAGCAGCGGGGCATAGATGATGTAGGAGTGGCCGACCACCCAGCCGACGTCGGAGGCGGTCCACCACACGTCGCCGGGGTCGATGTTGTAGTGGTTCTTCATCGTCCATTTGAGCGCGACCATGTGCCCGCC
>CAYYSM010000210.1:0-5093 GCA_964474225.1 uncultured Hyphomicrobiaceae bacterium | reverse complement strand
CCACGCCGTCGGCATCGAGCGTCACGAACGGGTCGGCGCTGATGATGCCCCGCGACATGTAATCGCCGAGGAAGCTGCCCGAATCGTCGCGGCTGAGGCCGTAGGTCATCTGCGTCAGGTCGTTGGTTCCGAAGGAGAAGAACTCGGCCGACTTGGCGATTTCCTTGGCCCGCAGTGCAGCGCGCGGGATTTCGATCATCGTGCCGACCTGATAATCGAGCGTGACGCCGGTCTCGCGCGCCACGTCCTCGGCGGTCGCGTCGATGCGCGCCTTGATCTCCGTGAACTCGCCCGCGAGGCCGACGAGCGGCACCATCACCTCCGGCACGACCGGCGCACCGGTGCGCTGGCCGGCTTCGGTCGCCGCCTCGAAGATCGCGCGGGCCTGCATTTCCGGGATTTCAGGGTAGCTGATCGCAAGCCGGCAGCCGCGATGGCCGAGCATCGGGTTGAACTCGCGCAGCTGAGCTAGGCGCGTGCGCAGCTTCTCCTCGCTGATGCCGAGCTTTTCCGCGGTTTCGCGGATGTCCGCGTCCTCGTGCGGCAGGAACTCGTGCAGCGGCGGGTCGAGCAGGCGGATCGTCAGCGGCAGGCCGGCCATGATCTCGAACAGCTCCAGGAAGTCCTGGCGCTGCATCGGCAGGATTTTCGCGAGCGCGGCGCGCCGGCCGGCTTCGTCGTCCGCGACGATCATCTCGCGCATGGCGGTGGTGCGCTCGCCCTCGAAGAACATGTGCTCGGTCCGGCACAGGCCGATACCCTCCGCGCCGAATTCGCGCGCCTGCCTGGCGTCGCGCGGGGTTTCGGCATTGGCGCGCACCTTCATGCGGCGCACCGCGTCGGCGTGGTCCATGAGCTGCTGGAAGTCCGGGCCGAGTTCAGGCTGCAGCGTCGGCACTTCGCCCGCGATAACCTCTCCGGTGCTGCCGTCGATCGTGATGACGTCGCCGCGGTGAAGCGTCCGCCCGGCGGCAGTCATCTTGTGGCCCTCGTAGTCGATCGAAAGGTCCTTCGCGCCGGAGACGCAGGGCCGGCCCATGCCGCGCGCAACGACCGCCGCGTGCGAAGTCATGCCGCCGCGCGCGGTCAGGATGCCGGCAGCGGCATGCATGCCGTGAATGTCCTCCGGGCTGGTCTCGATGCGCGCCAGGATCACCGGCTTGCCGAGATTGCGCAGCGTTTCCGCCTCGTCCGGCGTGAACACCAGCTCGCCCGTCGCCGCCCCCGGCGATGCCGGCAGGCCGGTCGTCAACACGTCCTTCGTCGCGTTCGGATCAAGCATCGGGTGCAGGAGCTGGTCGAGCTGCTCCGGGTCGATGCGCAGCAGCGCGTCTTCCTTGGTAATCAGGCCCTCGGCCGTCATGTCGGTCGCGATCTTGAGCGCGGCCTTGGTGGTGCGCTTGCCGCTGCGGGTCTGGAGCATCCAGAGTGTGCCGTCCTGGATGGTGAATTCGACGTCCTGCATGTCGCGGTAGTTGCGCTCAAGCTTCAGGCAGATGTCGCGCAGCTCCGCGAAAGCGTCAGGCATGACGGTTTCGAGCGAAGGGCGCTGATCGCCTGCGGCCTGGCGCGCGGCCTCGCTAATGTATTGCGGCGTGCGAATGCCCGCGACGACGTCCTCGCCCTGCGCATTGACGAGGAACTCACCGTAGAGCGCGTTTTCGCCAGTCGAGGGGTTGCGCGTGAAGGCCACGCCGGTGGCGCTGCTGTCGCCTGTGTTGCCGAACACCATCGCCTGGACGTTGACGGCCGTGCCCCAGTCCTCCGGGATGTTGTGCAGGCGGCGATACGTGACGGCGCGCGCCGTGTGCCAGGATTCGAATACCGCGCCGATCGCGCCCCAGAGCTGTTCGTGGATGTCCTGAGGGAACGGCCGGCCCAGCTTGTCCCGAACGATCTCCTTGTAACGCTCGACGAGCTTGGCCCAGTCCTCAGCGGAAAGCTCGGTGTCGAGTTCCATGCCGTTGAGGTTCTTGTATTGCTCCAGCGCCTGCTCGAACAGATGATGGTCGAGGCCGAGCACCACGTCGGCATACATCTGGATGAAGCGGCGGTAGGAATCGAATGCGAAGCGGCGGTCATCCGCCTTGCGGGCCAGCCCTTCGACCGTCTCGTCGTTCAGGCCGAGATTGAGCACCGTGTCCATCATGCCCGGCATGGAGACGCGCGCGCCCGAGCGCACCGACACGAGAAGCGGATTGTCCGTGTCGCCGAAGCGCGCCCCTACGGCCTCGCCGATGAAGGTCATCGCCTGCGCGACTTCGTCCTTCAGGCCTTTCGGAAACTGGTGGTTATTGGCAAAGTATTCAGTGCAGACATCGGTGGTCACGGTAAAGCCAGGCGGCACGGGAAGGCCGAGCGACGCCATCTCCGCAAGATTCGCGCCCTTGCCGCCCAAAAGGTTGCGCATATCGGCGCTGCCTTCGGCCGCACCTGCGCCGAAACGATAAACGTGTTTACGTTCCGATGCGTCGGGGGTTTCCTGGCCTTCGGTCGTGATCGTATCCATCATCTGCGTTTTCTGCCGTGGGTTAACAGGATTATCCGAGGTCATCGTCTCCAGCAGGCGCGCGTGATACGCCAGCCAGCGGCTCTGCATTTCGAGGGCGCTGGCGAAAAACGATGTAAGCGACTGGAGAGACATCCCGGCTGTCTTTTTACTCTCTCGTGGCTTGCGCGCCGCGCCACTCAGCCGTTTATGGCCTATTCACGGCGGCGTGAGCGCTCAAAACTTCTTATTGGTATATGAAACGCTGTGTGATCTCAACCGCGCGGGTATGGTCCGCAACCCATGCGCGTTAAGGGGGCAGATCCCAGTTCCGGCCGCATGAGATAGCACCAGGCATCGATCCAGACTCCGCGCCCGCCAGCAACGAGCCAGACACGAATGCGCTGGCGCAGGTAATCCGAATCAGGCTCATGGCAGCCCTCGTAGATGTCGAGTACGCGCCAGAACTGCCGCCCGCCCGTGATCTCGAACACATCGCCAGTAATCCACCCCGCCCGGTCGTCCCGGACGACAGCCGGATAGGGGCCGACGGCGCGTTTTTGCCCGCGGATCGCGCCCCGCCCGAGACGGCGCGCATTGTGCGCGAGCGCCCGGCTCATCGGATGTCCGCTGGCGCGCCGCAGCGTGCCGTAGACGAACAGCGGCTGCCGCGCGGGATTGTTTGCCTGCCAATTCATCAGCCCGCCTCGCTGTCATGACGATTAACCATGCGCGGGGATTTTCGGTCTCATGCGGCCATCTTTTGAGCCTTCCCAGATCATTTTTTTGCCACATCGCCGACGGCACGTGCTAGCAGGACATGAAACAGTTTTTACGCCACCCGTGTTCCCGAGCGGCGCGGCGTGGCACACTGTCCGGCGGCATAGATGCGGGTGCGGGCGCGTCCGGGACACGGCATGGGCGATCCGCGCGCGAACGCATCGAATTGTCGGTGAATTTGGAGAAATTTGTCCGCGCAGGGTTCGCTCTACGATCGAGGAGCAGCGCGGAAGTGCGTACACGCGGGAGTGGGGTCAATGAAACGCCGAACCTTTCTGACGGCTGGCGCCGTCGCTGCGACGTCTGCGGTTGCCGCGCCGGCCGTTGCGCAGGGCAAACGCGAACTGAAGATGGCGCTCGCCTGGCCGATGAACTATCCCGGCTACGGAACCAGCGCGCAGATCCTCGCCAAGAAGCTTACCGAAGCCACTGGCGGCCGGCTGACCGTCACGCCTTATGGCGCGAATGACCTTGTCCCGGTGCCGGAGATGTTCGACGCCGTCGCCGAGGGGCGGGTCGATATGTACCACGCCATCGAGTACTACTGGGAAGACAAGGACCCGGCGTTCAACTTCTTCGCGTCGGTGCCGTTCGGCCTCAGCCCCATCGAGATGGACACCTGGCTGAACAAGTATGGCGGCCAGGAGCTGTGGGACGAACTCTCCGCGCGCTACAACATCAAGCCGCTGGCCGCCGGCAACACCGGCGTTCAGATGGGCGGCTGGTCCAACACGCGCATCCGCAGCGAGGCGGACCTGCGCGGGCTGCGCATTCGCGTCACCGGCCTCGCGGCCGAGGTCTACAGATCGTTTGGCGCGGAGCCTGTGCTGGTGCCCGGCGGGAAGGTCGTCGAGGCGCTCAACTCCGGCGAGATTGACGCTGCCGAATGGGTCGGGCCGTGGAACGACATGGCGCTCGGGCTGCATCGTGCTGCCCGCTACTACTATCATCCGGGCTTCCACGAGCCGGGCACGCAGATCAGCGTCGGCATGAATCTCGACCTCTGGATCGGACTGTCCGAGGGCGAGAAGGAGCTGATCAAAATGGCCTGCCGGACCGAGGCGGTGCGGATGCTCTCCGAGTTCAACTCCCGCAACGCCGCGGCCATCACCCAACTCGTGCGCTCCGGCGAGACGGAGATCGTCGGCTTTCCGGACGATCTTCTCAACGAGTTCGGCAAGGCGTCCAGCAGCGTGGCGATGCGCCTGGCCGACAGCAGCGAGCACGCCAGGGCGATCTTCGACAACTTCGTCAGCGCCCGCTACCAGCTGTTGCGCTGGACCAAGGTGGCGGAAGACGCGTTCCTCCTCGCGCGCCGGTTGCCCTTCGACTACGACCGCTCCGAGGCGCTGGGCCTTGACCGCGAGCCGCCTCGCGACGGCAGTTCCGGCGACCAGCAGCTTCTGCGCCAGGGATCGCGCGAGGTGCCGGGCGAAACGCGAAGCTCGGTGGGCGGGCAGCCAAGAATTATCGATGTTCAGCCCGGCGACAACTGACAGGGGCGCGCGCCCAACAGGCGAAAAGATATTCTACGGGGGGAGTCATGAAGCGTAGAGCGTTTATCGGCGGTTTGGCGGCCACGTCCGCGGCGACAGCGAGTTTTCCGCGCCCGGCCATTTCCCAGGGCAAACGGCAGTTCCGGCTGGCCTCAACCTATAACGCGAGCGCGCGCGGCTACTCGACGAGCCTGCGCCGGCTCGTTGAGCGCATCCGGCTGGCGACCGAGGGGCAGGTCGAAATCAAGATTTTCTGGCCCGGCGAGATCGTTGATGCGTTCGACAGCTTCGATGCCGCCTCGCGCGGCGATGTCGATATGTACTACGGC
>CAYYSM010000209.1:0-5115 GCA_964474225.1 uncultured Hyphomicrobiaceae bacterium | reverse complement strand
CGGTCGATCAACGACGCGCAGCGGCTGACGGCGAGGCGCGATTCGGTCTCGCGGTCGATGATCTCCAGGTCCAGCCCGGTCTCCTCGCGGACGCGGGCGACGAATTCTTCGGCGTTGCTGGCGACGCGACAGGCCTCCGTCGCGATCAGGCGCGAGCGCTGCACGCCGCGGCGGATCATCTTGTCCGCGCACACCTTGAGCGCGTCGATAGTGCGCGCCATGGCCTGTTCCGACAGCGCGCCGCTCTGGGTTATACCTTCGCCGAGCTTGATGACGCGGGAAAATGCGTCCACCACAATAAAACCGCGGCGCGAGGGCCGCGCGACCAGCAGCCGGCAGTTATTGGTGCCGAGATCAAGCGCGCCGTAGACGTGTTCGTCCGGGGAAACCCGGCGGTTGTCGCGGCGTCTGTTCGCGTGCCGGTTGGATTGCTGAGTGCGGGCGCCCGACAACGAAGCCGCCTGGACGTTATCGGGTTCACATACGGGCTTGCGCTCCTGTGGCCCTTCACTCACAAAAACCATGCCTCTTGTTATTTGCAGTGTCCGCTTTTCGGACGCAGCGTCCCATTATGCACGCGGCGCGCTGGCAAAGCGCTCCAGCCTCAACCGTTCGTGCGACGTCGGCCCTATTCGAGAAACACTTTACCGCGTTCGATGTAAAGGTAAAGCATTAGTGTCTCCGCCTAAAGTTGGGACGGGGCCGGCAAGAATCAAGCAGCCGGCGGGGACCGCCGGCTGCCGCTTTTCTCTGCAAAGAGACAGGCTTAGTTGCACTGCTTCTCGGCTTCGACCTGCCGGATCAGATCGACATTCTGCCACTCCAGCTCGGAGAGAATGTCCTGCGAATCGGAGGTGCAGTCGGCATTGTCGAAATAGGCCTGGCCGCGCTCGCTGCGGAAGCAGTAGCCATTGCGATCGAAAATCTCGTTGCGCGCGATCCAGAGCTCTTCGCAGGTCATGCCGACCAGCTCGTCCTCGACAAGCGCGCGCTCGGAGCTGTCGGAGATCATGTCGGCGGGGCCAGTCCCCTCCTCCATGGCCTCGCCAGCCGGCTCGCCCATCTCCTGCTCATTCATGCCGTCCATGCCATTCATGCCGTTCATGGCGTCGGCTTCGGGCGAGGCCGGATCGAGCGGCTCATCCTCCATGCCCTGCTCGTCCATCATGGCATCGCCGGTCCCCTGCCCGTCCATCATCTCCATCTGGTCGCCGTTGCCGGGATCGGGCACGGCCTGCTCATCCGTGTCCTGCGCCATCGCCGCTCCGCCGAACGCAAGAGCCATCACCAGCGCACCCACGTATCCAAAACGTAAAATTGTCATTATTCCCACCATCTGTTCTCATTATCGGCAGCCGACGAGATTCGCCTTGCGACCAGCCCGTTCCCCTGATCGGCTGTTGTCATCCCGTCCGGCCGTTAACGTTTCGTCACGAGCGGGCAACTGCAGCACAATCAAGGCAAGCGTGTGAAAATCAGGACCTTGGCATCGGGTCTTACCCATCTGCTGTTCATATCGCTGATCGCGCTGGCGGCGGCGAAGTCCGCGCGCGCGCCGCAGCCCGCAGAGGCGGGAGCGGACCGGCCCGTGCGCACGGCCGAGGCGCAGACGGCCAGCATGACCGACGCCGGACAGGCCGCGACGCTGCCGACCCCAGAGGACGCCGCCGCCGAGACGGACGAAGGCAACGCCGCGCCGGAAGACGCCGAGCCAGCGCAACCCGCGAGCGAGGCCGAACCGAAGCAGGCGAAACCCAAGCCGCTCACCCGTAACGAGCGCCTGATGCGCCGGCTGGTGGACGCCTACCCCGACTTCCTCGCGGGCTACGAGAACAACGCCATCATCTGGCATGACGGCACGCGGATGACCTTCGACGACGGTCGGGACAAGGCCTTTCAGGAGCGGCTCAACGAGCCCGATCTGGAGGATCAGTTCTACGCCGAATATCCGCGGGGCTTGCGCGGCGTGCCGCCGCTTGAAAACGTCGATCCGGGGCGCGTGCGCTATGAGCCTTTCTTCACAAAGATGTACGGCAACTGCAAGGATGACCGCGGCGCGGTCAGCGCACAGCTGGAAGAGGTCGTCTGGCTGCCGGAGAACCACGGGAAGACGCTTCGCGTCACCAGCGTCAACGGGGTGGCCGATGCTCTGCAGAAGGTCTCCAACGCGCTCGACAAGCTGCCCAGGCGCTTCATGAAATACCTGCGCCCCAGCGCCGGCACCTATAACTGCCGCACCATCGCCGGGACCGATCGCTTCAGCGTCCACGCGTTCGGCGCGGCGGTCGACATCAACGCGAAATATGGCGACTACTGGCGCTGGAGCGGGGCCGAGCCGGGCGAGCCGCTCACCTACCGCAATCGCATCCCCTGGGAGATCGTCGAGATCTTTGAGCAGCACGGCTTCATCTGGGGCGGCAAGTGGTACCACTATGATACGCTGCATTTCGAGTACCGGCCCGAACTGCTGAACGCCGCAGCGCCCGCTCCGGCCACCGCGCCCGCCGCACCCGAGCTACCGCTGCCGGAACGGCGCGCCGCGCGCTGAATCCGGCCGTCTCGCGCTCATGTATGAAGCCGCTGAACTCGTCCTGATCGCCGCGGCCTTCCTCATCGCCGGCATGGTCAAGGGCGTGGTCGGAATGGGCATGCCATCCGTCAGCGTCGCCCTGCTGACCGCCACGCTCGGGCTGACGAACGGCCTGGCGCTCATGATCATTCCAACCTGCGTGACAAATGTCTGGCAAGCAGCCTACAGCCCCAACCTGCTGGCGGCGCTGCGCCGGCACTGGCTATTCCTCAGCACGGCAGTCGTGATGGTGATCCCCGGCGCTGCGGCGCTCACCCTCGTGGATGTCGAGTTGCTGTCCGCGGTGCTCGGCATCGTGCTGATCGTCTATTCGGCGGCCAGCCTCGCGCATTTCCGGATCGCCATTCCGCCGAAGCACGAGAGCTGGGCGGGCGCGCTCTCCGGCGCTGCGACGGGCGTCATCACCGGCATGACCGGATCGAGCATCGTCCCCGGCGTATTCTTCCTGCAGTCCCTCGGCCTGCCGCGCGCCGAACTCGTGCCGGTCATGGGCATGCTGTTCGGCGCCTGCGCGGTCACGCTCGCGATCTCGCTCGGTCAAATCGGCATTGTGACGCCAGAAACGCTTCTCGTCTCCACCGCCGCGCTGATCCCGGCACTGATCGGCATGGAACTGGGCCAGCGCTTCGGCAGACGCCTGCCAGAGGAGGTGTTCCGCCGCCTCCTGCTCCGCGCGCTCATGCTGCTCGGCCTCTACATTATCCTGCGCGCGGCGCTTTGATGCCGCAAACGGACAATTTCTTGAGTCTCGAAACAGGATAAACTCCAAAATTCCGCAAGGCTAATGGGTCTGGCTTGCAGGAATAGGACATGCTAGCCTGCCCACGTGCGGTAATTAAGCACAGTGTCGCGCGTCAGGATATGAGCCCGCAAAAGCGGCCTCTCCGGGAAACACAAGGCAACGAATCAAGGAGGCTCCTTTGTATAAACAAATAATGGTTCCCGTAGATCTGACACACATCGAACATTTAGATAAAGCATTGCAGACTGCGGCTGATCTGTCGAAGCATTACGACGCTCCGGTAACTTATGTTGGCGTCACGCCGGAAACGCCCAGCCCGGTTGCGCATAATCCACAAGAGTTTGCGCAAAAGCTTGAAGCTTTCGCCCAGGAGCAGGCCAACAAATATGGCCATCAGACTTCTGCAAAAGCCTATGCCAGCCATGACCCCGCAATCGACATCAACGACACGCTGCTCAAGGCGTTGCACGAGACGGGGGCCGATCTGGTGGTCATGCAGTCGCACATTCCAAACGTGACTGATTACATCTGGCCATCGCACGGCGGCTCCGTGGCCTCGCATGCCGATGCCTCGGTTTTCCTGGTCCGCTAGGAAAGATTTTTCTGGCAAACTTAACAAGGCCTGAAAGAAAAAGCAGAACAGGGGAAGAACATTGACTACTGACACCGACGTCGAAGCCGTCCCAAGTCCTGAAGGGCCGGCCGATATCATCGAGACCGATTACGAGATCGGTCAGGACAACATCAGACCGAGGATCGGGCCGTTCGGCCTCGACATCCACAACCCGGTGTTTCTCATCTCCGGCCTGGTGGTCGTCGCCTTCGTCGTCATCACCATCATCTTCCAGGAAAGCGCCGCGCCCGCCTTCGATGCGACCCGCAAGTTTCTGACCTCGAACCTTGACTGGTTCTTCCTGTCGGCCGGAAACATCTTCGTGCTCGTCTGCATCGCCTGCATCGTGCTGCCAATCGGCAGCGTGCGCCTCGGCGGGCGCGATGCGACGCCGGATTACAGTTACCTCGGCTGGTTCTCGATGCTGTTTGCCGCCGGCATGGGCATTGGCCTGATGTTCTTTGGCGTGCTGGAGCCAGTCTACTACTTCGGCACCCCATGGGGCGACCAGCCGCTTGGGCGCGAGTTGGGCATTGTCGACGGCGAACTGGCCGACCCGGCCACGATCGAAGCGGCCCGCCAGACCGCGATGGCCGCGACCATCTTCCACTGGGGCCTCCACCCCTGGGCGATCTACGGCATCGTAGCGCTCGGCCTTGCCCTGTTCTCCTTCAACAAGGGGCTGCCGCTCACCATCCGCTCGCTGTTCTACCCGATCTTCGGCGAGCGCATCTGGGGCTGGCCCGGCCATATCATCGACATCCTCGCCGTTTTCGCCACGCTGTTCGGCCTCGCCACTTCGCTAGGGCTTGGCGCGCAGCAGGCGAACGCCGGTCTGGATTTCGTCTTCGGCCTGCCGAACAACGTGACCGTGCAGGTGGCTCTGATCATCGGCATTACGGCGGTGGCGCTGATCTCGGTTCTGCGCGGCCTGGACGGCGGCGTGAAGGTGCTGTCCGAGATCAACATGGTCGTGGCGTTGGCGCTGTTGCTGTTCGTGATGTTCGCCAGCGGCATCGCGTCGATCCTCAGCAACTTCGTGACCAACCTGGCCTCCTATGGCGAGGATCTGGTCCCGCTCTCCAATCCGGTCGGCCGCGAGGACGACGGCTTCCGCCAGGGCTGGACCTCGTTCTACTGGGCCTGGTGGATTTCCTGGTCGCCGTTCGT
>CAYYSM010000208.1:0-5130 GCA_964474225.1 uncultured Hyphomicrobiaceae bacterium | reverse complement strand
CGCGTCGACTACCACAACGTCAAGCACTACCGTCGCCGCAAGCGCTGGCTCGCGTAAGTCGTCCAGACAGATCAAGGACAAGCAGAAAGACAGGCGACATGACGGAATTTTATGACGACAGGGAATGCGCCGATCCTCAAGCCCGGGAGCGCGATCTTTTCCAGCGGCTGACGACCCTGCTCGCCCGCGCCCGTGCCGAGCAGCCGTTCTGGGCGGAGCGGCTCGCCGACATCGATCCCGCGGCCGTCGACACGCGCGCGGCCCTGGCGGACCTGCCGGCGCTGGGCAAATCGGACCTTCCGGCCATGCAGGCCGCCGCGCCGCCGTTTGGCGGGCTGGTGCCGGTAGCCACGGGCGCGCTCTCGCGGCTGTTCCTGTCGCCTGGCCCGATTTGCGATCCCGAGGGGCGCGGCAGCGACTGGTGGGGCTCGGCGCGCGCGCTGTTCGCCGCCGGTCTGAGAGAGGGCGAGGTGGTGCTGAACACCTTCTCCTATCACCTGACCCCGGCCGCGGCGATCTTCGAGAGCGGCGCCCACTCGCTGGGCTGCGCGGTGATTCCGGCCGGCCCGGGCAACACGGCCGACCAGCTCACGGCGATCGAGCGGTTCCGCCCCAGCTTTTACATCGGTACGCCGGATTTCCTGAAGATCATCCTCGACAAGGCGGCGGAGGAAGGCCGGGACGCCAGTTCGATCCACAATGCGATGGTGTCGGGCGCGGCGCTGCCGGAAAGCTTGCGGCAAGAATTTGCCGAGCGCGGCGTCGCGGTGCGCCAGAGCTACGGCACGGCCGACCTCGGGATCGTCGCCTATGAGGCCGATGGACCGGGCCTCGTTGCGAATGAGGATGTGATCCTGGAGATCGTCAAGCCGGGCACGGGCCAACCCGTGTCTGACGGGGAAGTCGGCGAAATCCTGGTCACGCGCCTGAGCCCGGAATATCCGCTGTTCCGGTTCGCCACGGGCGATCTCTCAGCGGTCCTGACCGAGCCGGTATCGGATGGGCGCACCAACATGCGCATTCGCGGGTGGCTCGGGCGCGCGGACCAGTCCACGAAGGTCAAGGGCATGTTCGTGCGCCCAGAGCAGATCGCCGCGGTGGCCGCGGCGGTGCCGGGGACCGGGCGCTTGCGCCTGATCGTCACGCGCGAGGGCGAGCAGGACCGGATGGAGTTGCGCGCCGAGCACGCCGATGCGAGCGCCGAAACCGCGCTGGCCGCCAAACTCGCCGAGATCACGCGGCTGAACGGGACCGTGACCCTGCATGCGCCGGGCAGCCTGCCGAACGATGGCAAGGTGATTGTCGACGAGCGCAGCGTTGGCTGAACCGCCCCCTATCGCGGGGCAGCGGTTTGGCCGAGGAACGCCCGGATGCGCGCCTGCGCTTCCTCGCTCTCCCAGCAGTCCGCCAGCGCGGCGATGGACTTGCGAATGTCGGCGTCCTCATCGTCACCGAGGCTCAGGCACTGCGCCTTGGCGGCGGCCACCGCCCCCGGCGCCGTCTTGAGAACGGCGTCGGTCTGACGGCGCACGCGCGCATCAAGCTCGCTTTCGGCGCAAGTCTCGTGCAGGAGCCCGGCGCGCAGCGCGAAATCCGTGCCGAAGCTATTGCCCGAAAAGAAGACCTGCCGCGCCATGCCTTCACCCATCCGGCGCACCACGAACGGGCCGATGGTCGCCGGGATCAGGCCCAGACGCGTTTCGGTGAGCGCGAAGCGAACGCCCTCAATGCCGATCGCAATGTCGCTCACCGCCACAAGCCCCACGCCGCCGCCGTAGGCGTTGCCCTGCACGCGCGCGATCAGCGGCTTCGAGAGGGCGTTGAGCGTTGCGAGCATCGCTGCGAACCGGCCAGCCTCGGCCATCTTGCCGTCGCGGTCGGCGGCCTGCTGCGCGCGCATCCATTCCAGATCGCCGCCGGCGCAGAAGCTTGGCCCCGAGGCAGCCAGCACGACGGCGCGGACGCCTTTGTCGGCGTCGAGCGCCTGCGCGGCATCCGTCAACTCGCCGATCATCCGCGCGTTCATTGCATGATGTTTCTCGGGGCGGTTCAGCGTCAGGGTGGCGATGCCATCGGCATCCGTCTCGACGCGAATGGTCTGATAGTCGCTCATGGTACGCTCTCGCTTTTCGGCGTGGCGGCGATATGCTCGGTGATGAAGGTCTCGGCCCGTTGCAGCGCGGCGAGGTCCAGGCCGGTCTCCCAGCCGCCGCGTTCCAGCATCCGCGCCAGCGGCAGCGTCGAAACGTTGCCCTTCGCGCCCGGCGCGTAGGGGCAGCCGCCAAGCGCGCCGATGGCGCTGTCGAAGGTGCGCAGGCCGTGACCGAGCGCGACGTCCACATTGTCGAGCGCGCGCCCATTCGTGTCGTGGAAGTGCCCGGCCAGCCGCTCCGGCCCGATTGAAGGGGTGAGGTGCGCCAAGAGCCGGTCGATGGTCTCCGGGGTCCCATGGCCTATGGTGTCGCCCAGCGAGACCTCGTAACAGCCCAGTTCCAAAAGCGCCGCGCTGATGCGCGCTACCGCGTCCGGCGCCACCGGCCCGTCATAGGGACACGCGATCACGCAGGAGACATAGCCCCTGACCGGCAGCCCGGCCGCCTGCGCCGCTTCCGCCACAGGCGCGAAACGCTCAAGGCTCTCGGCAATCGAGCAGTTGATATTCTTCTGGCTGAATGTTTCCGAGGCCGAGCCGAAGATCGCCACCTCGTCGACGCCGGCCGCCCGCGCCGCCTCGAACCCGCGCATGTTCGGCGTGAGCGCGGCATAGCGGATGCCGGGGCGGCGGCGGATGCCGGCCATCACCTCCGCGGCGTCGGCCATCTGGGGCACCCATTTCGGCGAGACGAAGCTCGTCGCCTCGATCCGGGTCAACCCGGTTTCCGATAACAGGTCGATCAGCTCGATCTTGTCCGCGGTCGGAACAAAGCCCGGCTCATTCTGCAGCCCGTCGCGCGGGCCGACCTCGTAGATCGTGACGCGCTCACTCATGCTCCGCCTCCAGCGACAGAAGAAGCGCGCCGTCGCTCACCTGCTCGCCCTCGGCGACGAGGATCTCGCCCACCACGCCGTCCCGCGGCGCGCGCAGCGTATGCTCCATCTTCATTGCCTCCAGAACCACAAGAGCGTCCCCCCGGCCCACCGTCGCGCCGGCCGCGACCGAGACCATCCGCACCAGCCCCGGCATCGGCGCGATGAGCGCATCCCCGGCAGTGTCATCGGTCTCCGTACCGGCCAGCGCGTTCGGCAGGTCGAAGGTGAAGCCGCGCCCGCCAAGGAAAACGGCGACGGAACCGGCTGATGTCACCACGTCCGCCCGAAAGCGATGACGGTCCAGCGTGACCGTCACGCTGGCGCCGTCGGCCGGAGTCACGGCGATTTCGACGCCGGTCTCCCCGCTTTCGACGGCATAGCGGCCCGCGCCGAGCACGGTGACGATAGCATCTATCCGCGTGCCCCGATCCTCAAGCAAGACGTATTGCCTGGCGTCGATCCAGTGACGCCAGCCGGCGAGACAGTCCCACGGATCCTGGCTGTCCCGCTCCGCGAGGAGCCCAAGCCCGCCGAGGGCCGCGAGCGCGATAACGGCGGGTGACGGCGGATGCTCGACCGTCAGGGCGTCGAGATCGCGGCCGATGAGGCCGGTGTCGACTTCGCCGCGCGCGAATTCCTCGTGGCGCGCCAGCGCCCGGAGGAAAGCGAGGTTCGTCACCAATCCCGAGACCTGGCAGGCCTCCAGCGCCACGCCGAGGCGGTTGAGCGCCGCCGCGCGTGTCGGCCCATGCGCAATCACCTTGGCGATCATCGGGTCGTACCACGGGCTGATCTCGTCGCCCGCGCGGACACCGCTGTCGATCCGCACAGGCGCGGGCGCGAATTCACGCGCTTCGGGAAACGCGAGATGGTCCAGCCGTCCGGTGGCGGGCAGAAAGCCCTTGGCGACATCCTCGGCATAGACGCGGGCCTCGAACGCCCAGCCGTCGATGGTCACGTGGTCCTGCGCGACGGGCAGCGCCTCGCCGGCCGCGACGCGCAGCTGCATCTCGACCAGATCAAGCCCCGTGATCGCCTCCGTGACCGGATGCTCGACCTGCAGCCGGGTATTCATCTCCAGGAAAAAGAAACTGTCCGTCGTAAGCGGTTCGGCGCTGTCCAGGATGAACTCGACCGTGCCGGCGCCGCGATAGCCGATGGCCTGCGCCGCCGCGATCGCGGCCTCGCCCATCGCCGCGCGCACTTCGTCCGGCATGGCGGGCGCGGGCGCTTCCTCGATAACCTTCTGATGGCGGCGCTGGAGCGAGCAGTCGCGCTCGAACAGGTGGATGGTGTTGCCGTGCGCGTCCGCGAACACCTGGATCTCGACATGGCGTGGCCGGGTGATGAAACGCTCGATCAGGCAGGCCGGGTCGCCGAAGCTCGCCAGCCCTTCACGCTGCGCGCCCGCGAGAGCATCCTGGAAATCGTCCGGCCGCTCGACCACGCGCATGCCCTTGCCGCCCCCGCCCGCGCGCGCCTTGATGAGCACGGGATAGCCGATGCGCTCGGCCTCCGCCGCCAGGGCATCCGGGTCGCGGCTGTTGCCGTGATAGCCGGGGACGACGGGCACGCCCGCCTCCTGCATCAGCGCCTTGGCCGCGTCCTTGAGGCCCATCGCGCGGATGGCGCTCGCCGGCGGCCCGATGAAGACGAGGCCAGCGGCCTCCACGGCCTCCACGAAGTCCGGGTTCTCGGACAGGAAGCCGTAGCCGGGATGGACCGCCTCAGCGCCGGTCATCCGTGCGGCGGCGATGATGCGCTCGCCGTTCAGGTAGCTTTCGGCGGCGGCGGCCGGGCCGATATGCACCGCCTCGTCGGCCATTGCGACGTGGCGCGCTTCCGCGTCGGCGTCGGAATACACCGCTACGGTCGCGATGCCGAGCCGGCGCGCGGTCGCCGCGATGCGGCAGGCGATCTCACCACGGTTGGCGATCAGGATCTTGCGGAACATCGCGCCACCTCACATGCGGAACACGCCGAAGCGCGTCTCGGGGATCGGCGCGTTCAGCGCCGCTGAGAGCGACAGGGCCAGCACATCCCGCGTCTTGCGCGGATCGATGATGCCGTCGTCCCACAGCCGCGCCGACGCATACAGCG